>CAKUIK010000006.1 GCA_934661005.1 uncultured Slackia sp. | reverse complement strand
GCCCCTCAACCCCAAAAAATGTCAAATATGTGACCCTTGGGAAACATTTCTCAATCAAGAGCAAGAAAACAGCAAAAAGCGGTAAAGTACCTGGTGAATGAAAGTATGGCGCGAAGACGCGCCCAGTCGAAACGAGGCCGTTATGGTTATGAATATGGCAACAGCTGTTGTGCTGGCGATCTTGATTGTATGCGTATGCTTGTCGGTTCGCCTTATGATGAAGAAAGGCATGTGCGGCGAAAAAGAGATGTGTGGCTCGTGTTCTGGACACTGCGGCGGGGGTTGCACGGCAACGGCGCGCATTGACAAGATGATTGCCGATGCCGACGCGGCGGTTGCCTCGGCGAAATAGCGAGGCTCCCTTTTGAGGGGCATGTTTCAAGCCTGACGTGGTTTTTTTGCGAGACGGTCGGTAGGCTTGTCGCTCTCCGCTGGAATCGCGGCGTTCTTCTTTGGGGGCGGTTGCTTTGCTGCGGCGACGGCATCGGTGGGTATTGATAACGGTGGGGATCGATACCGCGTCGACGCCGGGCAATGGCGAGCGTTGGCCCTAGTGGCCGCCGCCGCTGCCGCCGATGCGCATTGCCGCTCATGGCTTTGCGTCGACTCGGACATACGCGCCTAAGCGTTGTCCACCGAGGCGCCTGCTTCACCCTTGAGTCCTTTCGGATAAAACTACGGTATGTGTGGTATTGTACCCTGGAGGAAGGTAATGCGCGCTCGCGCTATTCAAGGAGGCATGTATGTCGGAATCCCAAATGGGCACCATGCTCGAATCTCGCGATAGGGAGCCTCTGAGCCATTCGCTCGAGGATTACCTGGAGGCAATTGTTGACTTGGCCGGTGGCCCCAACGTCCCTATTCGTGCAGTCGATGTTGCGACGAAGCTCAACGTTTCCAAGGCGTCGGTTTCCAAAGCAGTGACGAATCTGAAAGAAAAAGGCTACGCCGTGCAGCCCTATTACGGAGATATCACGCTTACCGAGGAGGGCTACGAATACGGCTCTACGATTTGGCGTCGTCACAATTTGTTGTTCCGTTTCATGACCGAGGCCATTGGCATCGATTCTGAAACCGCCAACTACGAGGCCTGCCAAATTGAGCACGGCATCTCTACTGAGTCGTTCAAAAAATGGGAAGAGTATTTGGCAAAGCAGGGAATAAGCCTCTAGCCATAAAAACGTGGTTCCCTTGTTTTCTTGATGCCCCGCGCGGTTGCGTGGGGCTTTTCTTTATAAAGTAACGTTGTTTACCAGAAGGGGGGACGATTATGCACGTTGAACTGTTGTACCACACGCCCGATCCCGAGCGCGCTATCGCGACGGCGGCTCGTTTGTGCTATGCGCCCGTTGGCGCGGCGGAGCTTATGGAAACGATGTCGGAAGAACGTATGCGCAGCGTGCTTTCTACCATCATGGCTGGCGGGCATTTCTCGACGCTCGAGCATGCGAGCTACACGTTCGCTATCGACGGCGTGTCGCGTGCGCTCACCCATCAGCTGGTGCGCCACCGTTTGGCGAGCTTCAACCAACAATCGCAGCGTTACGTGAAATTCAAAGAAGGCGTTCCCGTGGTGAAGCCCGAAAGCGTGCTCGCCAACGAAGAGACGAGCGCCATTTTCGATGAGGCCATCGAGGCCGCCACGACGGCTTACAGGAAGTTGCTCGAAGCGGGCGTTCCTGCCGAGGACGCGCGCTATCTGTTGCCGAACGCCGCTGAAAGCAAGATTGTCGTCACCATGAACGTGCGTGAGCTGTTGCATTTCTTCAGCTTGCGTTGCTGCAATCGTGCGCAATGGGAAATTCGCGAGCTGGCGCATCGCATGCTGGAGCTCGTACGCCCCACGGCTCCGTTCGTTTTTGCCGATGCGGGTGCTCCGTGCGTGCGCGGCGCATGCCCCGAAGGCAAGATGACGTGCGGAAACCCGTATCCTAAGGCAGTGCGCGAGTAGCGTTTGCCTGCATGAGGAATAGGGCAAGGGAATCGTTCCTTTGCCCTATTTTTGTTCGTGGTGGTCGTAGAATTGTCCGTTGCAACGATTCGGCGATTCGAGCGGGCCAGAGAGGCGCCCTTTCGCCAGTGCCATTATTTAAGAAGAAAGCTCCGAGCGTGTCTAACGAAATTGAATGCATGTCCAAAGAAAATGAATCCAGTGAGGAAGCGCCCGCGGGCACGTCTGCGAAAAGCGAAGGTGCGCAGGAGCCTCGTAAACGCAGCGCTGTGAAGCGTGCATTCGCCGAAGACGGCGCGAACAAAACGCACGTGGGCGGCCAGGCGCTTATCGAGGGCGTTATGATGCGCGGCCGTTTCAACTGGGCGGCTGCGGTTCGCGAGCCGTCGGGCGAAATTTATGTGGAAGAGCACGATTTGGCCAGCGGCAAGGCCAAGAACAAGTGGCTCTATTGGCCAGTCGTGCGCGGTTGTCGTGCGTTCGTGGAAAGCCTGATTCTGGGGTATAAAGCGCTCGAAATTGCCGCGATGCACGCATATGGCGACGAGGGCGAAAGTGCTGCAGATGCGGAAGCGACCAGTGCGAACGGGGCCGTCGCGAAGGAAACCATTTCGGCCGGGGCTTCTTCTTGCGTGGAGGGCGCTTCTGGTTGTACGTGTTCTCACAAAGACCTGAACGGGGAAAAGCGGGAGGCTTTCGCCAAGGGGTCCGCGACGAAGTCTGTCGCGGGTTCGACTGGCGAGAGCATTGCAAGTGGGAATGATAGCTTCTCGTGGAAAAACGACTTCGGCAACCCTGCCGAGGCGATTGACGCTCTGGGTGCGCAGCACTCTTTGGATATTGTTGTCGAGCCCAATGCGGCCGAGTCTGGCGCGGTTGAGCCCGACGCGGCCGACCGTTGCGCTGCCGAGCCCGAGTCGGTCGAGACTCGCGACGAGGACGAAGGCGGCTTCGGCAAGCGCGAAATGGCTATCTCGATGGTGCTTGGCCTGCTGCTGGGCGTCGGCTTGTTCATCATCGCGCCTGCGTTCATTGCCAATGTGCTCGTGGGCGAGTACGATGACAAAACGCTTCTTTGGAACGTCGTCGACGGCATTGTGCGTATTGTCGTTTTTGTGTTCTACATCTGGCTCATTGGTCGCATGCAAGACATTAAGCGCATGTTCAGCTACCACGGTGCCGAGCACAAGACCATCCATTGCTACGAACATGGTTTGCCGCTCACGCCTGAAAACGCTCGCAGCTTCCCGCGCTTGCACGTGCGCTGCGGCACTGCGTTTCTGATCATGGTCATGATTATCGCCATTTTCGTGTATACCATCACGCCGCTCAACGGGCTTATTGCCGCATGGGGCGTGCCCGATGGTCCCGCGAAGCTGGCGCTCGTTATTGTGGCGCGCATTGTGTTGATGCCCGTGATTGCTGGCATCAGCTATGAAATCACGGTGAAATGGGCGGGCAGCCACCCCGAAAACCCGCTGGTGAAAGTGGTGCTGTGGCCTGGCATGCAAATGCAGCGACTTACGACCAATGAGCCCGATGACGACATGCTCGAATGTGCCATTGCCGCCATGCAGCGCGTGCTTGAACGAGAAGAACGCGAGGAAGCGGCGCGGGCTTAGACGTTTTTTTGAAAACCGTAGGCGGCAAGGCCAAGGTGGTTGGCTGGCCTTTGACAAAAGGCATTGGTCGGACGCACGAAGCCCCGGTCGGACGCATAAAGCCTAGCCTGGATGCGCAAAGCTTGGCCCGGGCGTGCGTTTTGCCCGAGCCGCTTTTGCGCTTTTGCCGCGTCGTTCGCGCGAGCGGTTTTGGGCGGTATAATTGCGCTCATGAATACTTCAACTGGAAAACTTGTTTTATGTCCGACGCCCATTGGCAACTTGGGCGATATCACGTTGCGCACGCTTGACGAGCTGCGTGCGGCCGATGTGGTATGCGCCGAAGATACGCGCGTTACGGGCAAGCTGCTCGCGCATTTCGATATTGAAAAGCGGCTTGAGCGACTCGATGAAGCCACCATTTCTAAGCAGGCCGATCGCATTATCCAGCGCGTTTTGGCCGGCGAGCGCATCGCATTTTGCAGCGATGCCGGCATGCCCGGCGTCTCTGACCCGGGGTCGCGCCTTGTTGCATCGGCGCAGGCCTCGGGTGCGCCTTACGAGGTGCTTCCGGGTGCGTCGGCTGCGGCGACGGCCTATGTTGCGAGTGGTTTTTCTGATCCGCGCTACTATTTCGGCGGTTTTTTCCCGCGCAAGGCTGGCGAGCGCAAAGCGGTGCTCGCGGCTCTTTCGGGGCTCGATGCCTCGCTCGTGTTCTATGAAAGCCCCCGTCGCATCGCCGATGCGCTTGCGATTGTCGCGGAAGTGTTCCCGGCGCGCGAAGTCGCGGTGTGCCGCGAACTCACGAAGCGCCACGAGGAAGTTTTCCGCGCCATGTCGCCCATTGCTGCGGAGGAATTCGCCCGCCGCGATGCGGAAGAAGGCGTGAAGGGCGAGATTGCGTTGGTTATTTGCCCCCCGACGGCCGCTGAGGCCGAGAGCAATGCCGCCGCTCAGACCGCTTCTGCGGCCGACCGCGCTTTCGAACTGCTTGTCGCGGGCGAAATGTCGCATAAAGATATCGTCGCAGCATTGCGACGAGAATTCGGTATTTCGCGCAATGAGGCGTACGCGCTCGTGCACGAACGCTAGAGAGCTTGGCGGGCGTCGCCGAGACCTCATGGCGCCTGCTTGGAGGCGAAGGAAATTTCGCCCCACGGCGGCTTCCCACGCTATGGTCTGCAATCGTTTCGAAAGGACGATCAATGAACGATTTCGTGTTCTATTCTCCAACGGAATTCATTTTCGGCAAAGGCGTTACCGATCAGGTGGGCGAGCATATCGCCAGGCGTGGTTTCAAGCGAGCGCTGCTTGTGTATGGCAAAGGCTCCGTGGTGCGCACGGGAACGCTCGACCGAGTGAAGAAATCGCTCGCGGCATCGGGCATCGAGACCGTTGAGCTTGCGGGCGTGCGCCCGAATCCCGAAGTGGAATTGGTGCGCGAGGGCATCGAGCTTGCGCGCAAAGAAAACGTCGACGTTATTTTCCCCGTTGGCGGCGGCAGCGCGATCGATTGCGCGAAGGCCATCGCGTTTGGCGTGCCCTACGAAGGTGACGTGTGGGACTTCTTCAGCGGAAAGGCGACGATTGCGGAATGCTTGCCTATCGCCTGCGTTCTTACTATTCCCGCGGCGGGTTCCGAAGGGTCGAGTTCGTGCGTTATTTCTAACGACGAGCTGGGCTTGAAGCGCGGTACGAATTCGAATTTGTTCCGTCCGAAGGTGGCGTTCCTCGATCCCGAGCTCACGTTTACGTTGCCGCCGTATCAAACGGCGGCCGGCGTGACCGATATGATTGCGCACGTGTGCGAGCGCTATTTCAGTGGCACGGGCTCGTCGAGCCTCACTGACAACATCGCCACGGGCATTATTCGCTCTCTTATCGATGAGGCGCCCGTCGCCCTTGCCGAACCCGAGAACTATGAGGCTCGCGCGAACATTATGTGGGCGGGCACGCTCGCCCATAACGACATCGCGGGATGCGGCCTCTCTGCGGCGCCGACGAGCCGCGCCGGCGGTTGGGAGAGCCACGCGCTCGAGCATGAGCTTTCGGCGTTCGACACGTCCATCACGCACGGCGCCGGTTTGGCGGTGGTTATGCCTGCATGGATGCGTTACGTGTGGTGCGAAAACCCTGCTCGCTTCCTGAAATTCGCGCTGCAGGTGTTTGATATCGAGCCCATCGACGAAACCGACGAGGCAATTGAAGATGCCGTGACGGCCGCGATCGACGAGCTGCAGGCATTCTTTGTTGACCTGGGCATGCCGCGTACGCTCGGCGAGTTCGGCATTGCGCCCGAAGATGTGGACAAATTGTTGCCGACGCTGAAGGCTAACAAGGGCGAAGTGTTTGGCGGCTTTAAGAAGCTTACGCTGGAAGACGCGAAGGCAATTTATCTTTCGGCGTTCTAGCGAACGACGAAAGCGCTCGTCGTCGCGAAGCACTCTGTCGGCCGGTTTGTCTTGTGCTTGCCACCCGCGCACCGAATGCGCGTCGCAAGGCAGCTCGACTCGGCAGAGCGCTTCTTGCTGTCTATGGGCTGGCTATATGGGATTGCTGAATTAAATAATCGTACAGAAGTTCGAAACCGCCCGCCTATGCAGTACAATAGGCGGGCGGTGCTTCACTTGCCGGGCGGCGCCTCTGAAAGGAGGTGGTCCCGATGGATACTCAAACGGTTATCGCCATTTGCGCAGTAATGTCGGTTGTTATCGGAGTCGTCGACCTCGTCACCCGCGACAAGTGATCTTCATTGGAAAGGAATAAGCCGGGTGCCCTGAACAAGTAACCCGGCTTAGAACCCAAACGATGTCGCCCGGCTTCGCGGGGCACCGTGTTTGCATCTTAGCATGTTTCTTGTTTCGAAGGAATGTTCGCTGTGTCCTCTGTGCGAAAAACCATGCTGCACGCTGCGGGGTTCGATGTCGAAGTCACGCGCAAGCAGCAGAAGCATATGTATGTGCGCCTCAAGCCTTGCGTTGATGGCGCGGCTGCGGCGGGCGAGTCGTCCGCCGCTCGCTTTCGCGTGTGCGTGAGTGCGCCGCTGCGTTATTCCGATGCTCAAATCGTGCGCTTTATAGAAGAGCGCGCATCGTGGATTCGCGAACATGCGGCAATAATGCAGGAGAGGCAGCGCGGTCGCGAAATCGACGGAATGTCGGCTTCGCCCACGCAGGAAGAGCTTGCCCAGTGGCGCGCCGTGGTAGCTGCGTTCGTGCCGGCGCTCATAGAGAAATGGGCGCCGATTATTGGCGTTTCACCTGGTAAATTAGCATATCGAAACATGGTGAGCCGCTGGGGCAGCTGCAATGTGAAAACGGGGCGCATTTGCATAAACGTGCAGCTTGCCGCCCAGCCGCCCGAGTGCTTGGAATATGTGGTGGTGCATGAGCTGTGCCACTTGCGAGAGGCGAACCACGGCCCGCGTTTCCATGCGCTGCTTGACGCGTATTTACCCCATTGGCGCGATGCCGAGCGAAAACTGCGCGGAGCGATTCGGCGATAAGGCAAGGCACCTTGCACAAAACGCGCGAAGTGCGTACCCTAGATTCGAAAGCGCGGCAGCATCGACGTTTTCTCGAATGCGCGACCCGGCATTACGCAAATGACGCAGCGGCAATTTCCTTCAAGGGTACGCACTTCGCGCGTTTTTGTGCATGAGGGCTTTTCATGCGGGCCGAGCGCAAACTTCGGGGCACAATTCGGCGATAAAGTACCCGGCCTATGACACGTTGTCATAGGCGTTGCTGTTTTATGGCATACTTTGCCAAGAGCGAATACACGAAACGAAAGGGGTGCGCATGCTGAGCTCATTGTCAATCGCGTACCTCTTTTTGGGCGGAACGGGTGCGGGTTCCGTACTCGTTGCGTGCCTGCTCGATTTGCTGTGGGCCCATGAGCCGTTCGGGGTTGCCGCTCCGTGTTCGTTCGGCGTTTCGTCGCCGCAGCATCGAGCAATCGCGTTCACCTTCGCCGTTGGGGCGTTGTGCTTGATTGCTGGGGCGTTGTGCCTGCTCTTTGATTTGGGGCGCCTGGATCGCGCGGTATTCCTTATTCAGAATCCGTCGTTCACGTATCTCACCTTCGGCACTATCGTGCTCGGGTTGCTTATTGCGTGTGCGGTATTCCTTGCCGTCGTTCGCTTTACGTACCTGCCCATTGTTCCGGGCGTCGCGGTGGTTGTGGTTCAGGGGCTTGCGTGCGTTTTGTCGCTGGGCGTTATGCTGTATACGGGGTTGCTGCTCGCGAGCCTTAAGAGCATAAGCGCATGGAATACTCCGCTGGTGCCAGTGCTGTTTCTGCTTTCATCGGCATCGTGCGGCATTGCCGTGGCGCTCATCTGCGCGTTTCTCGATGGCCATTCTCAGGGAAGTTTCGCGCTTCCTCGCTTCTTGCTTTTTGCGGACGCCGCTGTTGTGGTTGCCGAATTCGTCGCAACGGTTCTCTATGGCGTTTTTTCGCCCGTAAACGCCTCTTTTGCGAACTTGGCGGGAGATGGCACGTTCTCGCTCCTATTTTGGTGGCTGGGGTTCGTCTTTTGCGGAATCGTCGTGCCCTTTGTTTTGGAGGTAGTCGCGCATAAGTCGCTCTTGCTGCCGAATCGGGCGAGCCAGGCGTTCGCATGCCTCGCGATTGCCGCCGTTTTGGTGCTTGTGGGCGGTGCGTGTTTGCGTGTGGGCGTCGTGAATGCGGGAAGCCATGCCAAAATGGAGTTGCGAGATTCTATTGAACAGCCCGTTCATGTAAGCGACAGCGGAGAGGAGTGGTTGCTATGAACAATGACGGTTGCGACGCCGCCCTCTTTGAGCTCGACGAGAACAGCAGCATTCCGTTGTGGCTGCAGCTGAAAAATCGCTTCATATACCTTATTACGTCGGGGTATTACAAGCCTGACGACAAGTTGCCCACGGTGCGAGGCCTTGCCGCCGATATCGAGGTGAACTACAACACCATCTCGAAGGTCTACAAGAGCCTGGAAGCCGATGGGTATATCGAATCGAAGCGCCGTCAGGGCGCGTTCGTGTGCGACGTGAGCGACAAGCCGGGCGTGAGCATCTCTGCGACGGCCGAGATTGTGACAAAGGAGTACCTGCGTCGATGCAGGGAGCTTGGCATGACGCTTGAAGACATAGAGGCTCAATTTGCTGCGGGGATCGCGCGTGAGCGCGAGAAGCTTGAGCAAGGGGAATAAGGAGAAATTCGATGTCGAACGCGAATACGGGTAGCAAAAAGCATGAATTCTCATCGATGATAGGCGCGCCTTCGCCCGATGCCAGCCATATTACCGAGCCCGCGGGCGCTGTTGGCGTAGTTCGTCGCCGGGCTTCAAGAAATGGCGCCGTGGTGTTTGGGATTGTCGTATTCGCGGTGGCCTTTTGCCTGGTTGTGGCGTTGTGGTGGGCACTTTTAGGGGATGTTTCGCTCGCCTCGCTTGCCGTGGCGGCGCTCGGCGGCTGGCTTGCCGCCTCGTCGATCCACGTTGTGCTCGAATGGGAAAAGGCGGTCGTCCTGCGTTTTGGCAAATTCAACCGCGTGGCGGGCCCGGGCATCGTTTTCACGATTCCCATCGTTGAGTTTTATACGCTGCGCGTCGACCAGCGCGTCGCCGCGACCTACTTTGGGGCTGAAGAGACATTGACGGGCGATTTGGTTCCCGTGAACGTTGACGCGGTGATCTTCTGGATGGTGTGGAGCGCGAAGGCCGCTTGTACCGAGGTGGAAGATTACGCGCAATCGGTAAGCTGGATGGCCCAAACCGCCATGCGCAAGGCAATCGGTCGCACAACGGTCGCTGAGCTCGCCAGCCGTCGCGATCAGCTCGATGAAGAGCTCAAAGACGCGCTCGAAGAAAAGCTCAACGACTGGGGCATTACTATCATCGACGTCGAAGTGCGCGACATCGTGATTCCCAAAGAGCTGCAACATGCTATGGCGGCGGAAGCTATCGCCGAACGCAAGAAGAACGCCCGTATGGTGCTCGCCGAGGCCGAGGCTGACATTTCCGATATGTTGAAAGATGCGGGCGTCGTGTATGAAGAAAACGCTGAGGCGATGAAGCTGCGTCAAATGCACCTTGCCTACGAGAGCGTGGAGGAATCGGGCGGAACGCTGGTGCTCCCGAGCTCGTTCGCTGAGGGCTTCGTTGAGGAAAAGCCCTCGCAGCACGTATAAATGGCTGCGAAAAACCAGTTCAAGCTCGGATTATTTCAAAAATAGAATAATGATTGTCATACTTTGTCATAGTTTATCATTGTCTTTCCCTATGCCGTATGGCAGACTATGACAAAGAGGGAATCGGCCGATTTCTGATAGAGGGGGACTCGGAAAACATACATGCCACAAGCGTGCAGGGGTAGGCACGCCTGGATTCTTGCGGCCATATTCCGAATGCCCGTCATTTCTTACGCAAGGAATGGAGGAGGCATGTCAGAAGTGAAAGATCCAACGAAAGCGTTGGAATCGACTGGCATTACACGTAGGGGATTTTTGAAAACCACCGGTGCTGCAGCGCTCGGCGCGGGCGCGGTCGCCATGGGCGGTTTGTCTCCTATGACGAAAGCGGAGGCGGCCGATGCGGCTGCAACCGAGGGGGAGACTATCGTTCGCACGTCGTGCCGAGGCAACTGCGGAAGCAAGTGCCCCACGAATGTCGTTGTGCGTGATGGCAAAGTAGTGCGCGTTGCTGCGGCTGAATTGCCGGGCGACGATGCGCCGCGCCGTCGTTTTTGCGTGAAGGGCTATACGCAGCCGCAGCGCGTCTACGATCCTGATCGCTTGAAGTATCCCATGAAACGAACGGGCGAGCGCGGCGAGGGCCAATGGGAGCGCATTAGCTGGGACGAGGCAATCGATACCATCGTTGGGAAAATGGGCGCCGCCGTGCAAGAGGCCGGCGGAACGTCTATCGCGTTTTGGTCTTCCTATGGCAGCTATGGCGTTCTGAATGGCCAGATGGCTGGCTATATGTCGGTCGGTTATGGCCGCATGATTACCGCGTTGGGCGCAACGGTGCTTGGCGCTGGCGCAGACTACGCTCAGATTTACGAGCAGTCGACGCTGCTTGGCATTTCGGGCAACGATACTGCCGATATCGCCAATGCGAAAACCATCATGGCATGGGGCGGAAACCCCGCCGAGGCATACATCCACGATTGGCATTACGTATGCGACGCGCGTGAGAATGGCGCGAAGCTTATCACTATCGACCCGCAGTTCACGGCGAGCGCCGCGCATTCCGATATTTATGTCCCCATTCGCCCCGCAACCGACGGCGCGCTTATGCTGGGCATGGCGAACTACATCATCGACAACGAGCTTATGGATACCGACTTCATGAAGACGAAGACGGTTTCGCCCTTCCTTATTAAGGAAGACGGCACGTATTTCCGCATGAGCGACATGGGTGTCGAGCCCACGGAAGGTCCCGTGAGCCCCACGACGGGCAAGCCGACCGTTATCAACCCGAATGTCGTGTGGGATAACGCCACCGGCGCGCTGGTTGCTGCGGCAAGCGCGGCGGATCCTGCGCTCGAGGGAACCTTCGACTACCAAGGTCAGACGCTTACTACGGTTTTCCAGAAGACGAAAGATTCTACGAAGGAATATACCGTCGAAAAAGCTTCGGAAATTTGCGATATCCCGGCCGAAACGATTGAGAATTTGGCACGCATTTACGCAACCGAAGGCCCTGTTGCCGTGCTAACGTTCCAGGGTCTTGGCCACCACGTGAACTCCCACCACAACTATAAGAACCTTGCCTATATTGCGGCCCTTACCGGAAACGCGGGCAAGCCTGGCGCCATGATGACGCGCGGTTCGGGTATGTATCCGTTTAACGCAAAGGCATATTTTATGGGCATGGGCCCGGGCATCAACAGCACGGGCATGTATCTTCCCAAATTGATGGAAGAAAAGAAGTGGGGCCAGAAAGACGTTGACATTCGCGTTCTGTGGATGGCCAACGGCAATGTGCTTTCGTGCGAATCGGGCCGCAAAGAGCTCATCGAAGCTGTCAAGAAGGTCGACTTCGTGGTATGCGCCGATGTGAATATGACCGATTCCGCCCAATGGGCCGATATCGTGCTGCCTATTCCCCATGCATACGAAACCGAAGATTTCGACCCCGTGTGCCCGACGCCGTATCCGACGTATTACCACAAGGCGATCGATCCGCTGTACGAGTGCAAGACCGACCTCGAGATTCTGCAGCTCATCGCTGAAAAAATGGGCATGTCGAAGATCTATGGCGACGGCGCTTCAACCGAGGAGCTTATGCGCGCCGCCATGGACTCTGAAGCCAATTTGAAGTTCGGCGGCGGCTACGACGCGTTCCAAGATGGCAAGGTTGGCCGCAACTACACGCATACGCCGGCGAGCCTGGTCGACACCTTCAAGGGCACTGCATCGCAGCGCTTGGAGTATTACATCGAAAAGCCTGCGCCGCGCAATAACTTCGGCCAAGAGGTGCACGACTACGAGCGCCTGCCGTATTACGAGCATGCCAACGAGTCGTATTGGGAAAACCCGCTGCGCGAGAAATATCCGCTCATGGGCTGCAGCCAGCATAACAAGTATCACGTGCATTCGCAGTGCGCCTATACGCCGGTGCTGCGCGAGATCGAGCCCGAGCCCACGCTGAAAGTCAATGCGAGTGACGCTGCCGAACGCGGCATTTCGCAGGGTGATTATGTCCGCGTGTTCAACGACCGCGGCTATGCGGTGCTTAAGGCTGTGGTGACCGAAGGTATCAAACCTGGCGTCGTTTCCATTCCTCATGGCTTCCAGGCCGACCAGTTCGTTGAGGGCCATACGCAGGACCTCACGAATATCGTGATGAACGATTTCTGCTCGAACAGCTCGTTCTATGACTTCCTGTGCGAAGTTGAGAAATACGAAGGGGGTGAGCGCTAATGGCTCACTACGGAATGGTGATCGACACCAAGCGCTGCGTGGGCTGCAACGCGTGCACCACGGCATGCAAAATCGCGAATAACGTGCCCGAAGGCATTTTCTGGACGCGCGCTTTGACCGATGGCGGCGACGCTCCCGATACCCCGAAGGGCACCTTCCCCAACGTGCAGATGCGCTACATCACCGTGGGTTGCCAGCATTGCGAAAACCCCGCATGCACGAAGGTGTGCCCCGTTGGCGCGACGTATAAAGATCCCGAGACGGGCATCGTTCGCCAAGATTACGATAAGTGCATCGGCTGCCGCATGTGCATCGCGGCATGCCCCTACACGGGCGTTCGCTCCTTCAATTGGCAAGAGCCCGCGTACCCGATGGATTTCGCCGTGGGCGATGTCGACGCTCCTGCCCATCAGAAGCATACGGTGGAAAAATGCACGTTCTGCTATCAGCGCCAAGCTCGCGGCGAAGTGCCCGCCTGCATGGACTTGTGCCCTGCGCGCGCCCGTTTCTGGGGCGATTTGGACGATCCCGATTCTGATGTTTCGAAGCTCCTTCGCGAGCGCGAGTATATGCAGCTTCTGCCTGAAAAGGGCACGAAGCCTTCTACCTATTACTTGGTTTAAGGGAGGATGCGCTCATGACTGAAAATGAAAAAGCGGCAACCGCCGTGAAAGACGCTTCTCCCAAACAGAAGCGTGAGACCTGGGGTGGCAAGGGCCTGAACGTCGCCATCGTTGTGGCGATCGTGCTCACCGTCGCCGGCATCGCGTGCTGGGCCATGCAGCTTTCTGGCGGCATGGTGCAGACCGGCATGCGCAACCTCGACTCCTGGGGCCTTTACATCACGAACTTCATGTTCTTCGTTGGCCTGTCGGCCGGCGGCCTGATCATCTCGTCGGTGCCGAACGCCTTCGGCATGAAGGGCTTCGGCGGCATCTCGAAGGTCGCCATCTGGACGAGCGTGTGCTGCACCTGCGCGGCAATCGGCTTCGTCGTGGTCGACCTCGGCGGCCCGGCCCGCCTGTGGGAGCTGTTCGTGTACTCGAACTTCTCAAGCCCCCTGATGTGGGACATCCTGGTGCTGGGCACCTACCTCGTCTTGTCGGTGATCTACCTGTGGGCGTACCTGCGCGCCGAGGCAGGCCGCATGTCGCACACCGCGATCCGCGCCATCAGCGTGGTCGCGCTCATCGTGGCCATCCTCGTGCACAACGTCACCGCGTGGATCTTCAGCCTCGCCCCGGCGCACGAGTTCTGGCACACCGCGCTCATGGGCCCGTGGTTCGTGGCGTCCGCGCTCGACTGCGGCACCGCGCTCGTGCTCATCGTGTGCCTGGCGCTGCGCCGCGCTGGATACCTCGACCTCGATCAGAAGCACGTGACCAACCTCGCCAAGATGCTGGCCGTGTTCGTGCTCGTCGACCTGTACTTCTACGCCTGCGACCTGCTCACGAGCGGGTACTTCGGCGGCGAGGGCGCCGAAGTCGTGGCGATGCTCACCTCCGGCGCGCTTTCGCCCGTCTTCTGGACGCAGATCGCGCTCATGGCCGTCTCGGTCGCCATCCTCGTCGTGCCGAAGCTGCGCACGACCCCCGGCGTCGTCGTGGCGTCCGTCCTCGCGATCCTCGGCGTGTTCTGCAAGCGCCTGCAGATTCTCGTGGGCGGCTTCCAGATTCCGAACCTGCCTTACGACGGCCCCATGACTTCCATGACGGTCACCTCGTGGCAGAACGGCATGGCCGGCGCCTACCAAGGCATGGTCTATGCGCCCCAGCCGATCGAACTCGGCGTCACGCTCGGCGTGCTCGCTATGTGCGTGCTCTTCCTGCTGCTGGGCTTGAAGTACCTGCCCCTGAAGCCTGCCAAGAGCGGCGAATAGCGCTCTTTCCTTCCTTGCCGGGCGCGGTTCCCTCCCCAAGATCCGCCGCGCCCGGCTTCCCCTTCTAACGAGAAAGGCCCGCCATGGTGAGAAAGCTGCTGTGCGTCGCCGCCGCTTTCGCGCTGGCGTCGGCATGCGTCTTCGCCGCGGCGGGCGTTTCCTCGGAAGACGTCGGTGCGCCGCAGGCGATTTCCCTCGATTCGCCGTGTCCCGCGACCGGGTGCGCGAGCGGGCGGTGCCACGACTACGCGAACATTCCCGCCCCCGACGGCGTGCACGAGATGTCGTGCCCCGAGTCGACCTGCGCTTCGGTCGAGTGCCACGCGTGGGAGACGCTCGTGGGCGGCGGCTACCGGAGCGCGTCGGACGCGAGCCTGAACCTGTGGGTCTTGGGCCCGGTGGTGTTTTTCGGCGGGCTCGTGCTGCTTCTGAAGAGGATGGGGTAGGCAATGCCGAAGAAACGAAAGTTCGCGCTCGACGCCGCGGCCGCGGTGCTTTTCGCGGCGGCGGTTTTGCCTCAGCTTACGGGCATCGCCGCGCATGAATGGCTGGGCGTCGCCGCGCTCGCCGCGCTGCTCGCGCACATTGCCGCAAGCCTCGATGCGCTCGCCGGTCTCTGCAGGGCGGTCGCCCGGCGCTCCCTCCTGGCTTCGGCCCGCGTCGCGCTCGATGCGGCGCTGTTCCTGGCGCTCGCCGTGTGCGCGGTGTCGGGCGTGCTCGTGAGCGCGACGGTGTTGCCCGCATTCGGCCTGTTCGCGCCGGGCTATTTCGTATGGGACCCGCTTCATGCGGCGTCTGCGAAGGTGCTGCTCGCGCTCGTGTTGGTGCATGCGGTAAGCCATGCGGGCAAGCTTGCAGGCGGCATGAAAGCGCGACGGGCTAGGGCAGGCGTTGCGCAGGATACCAAGCGGGAGCAGTCTCGATAGAAGCGCCTCGTGCCGCTTTCGCGCATGTGCGCGTACAATCGCTTCAATGTTGGGCAGATTGCGGCGTTTCGGAATGCGTTGATGCGCCTCGTCTGCCTTGCCGGATGCGCTGACACGTTGGCGCTTTTCCTTGGCTCGGGAGGTTTTCATGGGTAACGCGCTTGCCCTTCGTCCGACGCTTGCCGCATGGCTTGCGGAATATGACGAAATCGAAAATGACTATATCCAGCGCTTGCGCGATTTGGGAATCGAATTCGCCAAGCCGCATGCATGCGATGCCCGCGCGGCTCAGCTTCGAGCCGAGCTGGCGGCGGGCGGCGCATGCATGCGCAATGCTGGCGCAAGCGTGTGCTCCGGCGCGCTTTCGAGTGCGTGCGTGGCATGTACCGGCGACTGCGGCTCGAAAACGTTCTTCCTCTCGCTTGCGTGCAATCGCTCGTGCTATTTCTGCTTCAATTCGAACCAGGCGGGAAGCGAACGCCTTCGTTGCGTGAATGAGCATTGGCGAGCTGGCGTCGATGCGCATTTCGACTCGATCGGCGGCCCCCAAAACGCGACGCATATTGGCCTTACGGGTGGTGAGCCGCTTCTGCATATGCAACAGGCGCTCGAATTCGTCGCGTATGTGCACAATCGCGCTCCCCAGGCGCACATTCGCCTGTACACGGCGGGCGATTTTCTTTCGGAAGACGTGCTCGGCCGTTTGCTGGATGTGGGACTTTCCGAGCTGCGTCTGAGCGTGAAGCTCGATGTTCTCGATACCCCCGAAGAGTCTCGGGCGACGATCGACGACGCGGTGCGAAAAATATCGCTCGTGAGGCGTTTCATCCCGCAAGCTATGGTCGAGATGCCGGTTATTCCTGGCACGAAAGAGGCCATGGAGCTGCTGTTGCGCGAGCTCGATGCGGCGGGTGCGTGGGGCATTAACCTGCTCGAATTCGGATACCCATTCAACGATTGGAGCGAGTTTTCCCGACGGGGTTTTAAAGTGAAGAACCCCCCGTATCCCGTGCTGTACAACTGGGATTATGCGGGTGGTTTGCCTATCGACGGAAGCGAAGCCTTGGCTCTTGAACTCGTGCAATTCGCCATGCGAAAGGGGCTGGGCCTTGGGGTGCATTATTGCTCGCTCGAAAACAAGAATCGCGACCAGGTTGTAACGCAGAACCGCGCGTTTCGTCCAAACGAAGCGTTGTATGCCCAAGACGAGGGCGATTTCTTCTTCAAAACGCTGAAGGTTTTTGATGGCGATATCGAAGTCGCGCAGAGCGCGCTTGTCGCAGATGGCAGGGAGCGGCTTTGCGAGCTCGAAGGCGAATGCCTGCTCGTGCATCCCAGTTGCCTTGAGCAGTTGCGGGGGCTGCCTCTATGCGTGGCGCTTTCGTATAACGTGGTGGAGCAGCGCGACGGTGGAATTGTTTTGCGCGAAGTGGAATTGGAGTGCGTTATGGATAGCTTGCCAAGTAAAGAAACGCAGTGGACGGCAAAGGCGTCGGCCTGGGAGCTGGCGGCGCTGAGTCTGAAGTACCCCTCCGCGATTCTGGCCGACGCTGTTGCGGGTGGCGAATGGGCCGATGCGGCGCGAGAAATTGCGGCGAGCTTGGGCGCCGACCTGCCGGCGTCTTTCGACGCTGAGGCGACATCGGCACGCGAATCCCTTGAGAAAGAGGGGGGATTGGAGTGCCTGAAGACGGAAGCGACGCGCCTCTTCATCGGTGCGCCCCATGCGGCGTGCAGCCCCTACGAAGGCGTGCGTCGTTCGCTGTGCACAGGCGCCCAGCCGCTGCTCTTTGTGAATCGGTATGCGATGGAAGTTGAGCGGTTCTGCAAATCGTGCGGCCTTTCTCGCCCGCAAGGGACCAATGAACCGCTTGATTATGTGGCGACCGAGTGCGAGCTTCTTGAGCACTTGGCGTTTTCCGCCGCAAACGGCGCCGAAGCCGCTGATGATGCATGGGAATTGCCGGGCGGTTCCGCCGAAGCGGCTTACGCGCAATTCCTGGAGGAGCATGCCGGCGTGTGGTTTAAAGAATTCGCCGATAGCCTCGCTGCGACTACCACGCATCCTTTCTACCGTGCTGCGGCGATGTATCTTTCCGCGATTTCTTAACGCATATTGAAACGCGTTTGAAATTCGCTTTGCATCAGGCGCCGAAACTGCGGGAATGTGGCGCCTTCGGCCGGGCCTTCTCTTCGCTGGCATCCATAGCGCCATGCTATGGATGCCGTTGTTTTTCGGCTCTTCTTATGGCCTGCGCATGGGTGCGCTACAATACACAAGTTTGAAAAACCCCAAGGCTCGGCGGCGTCATTGGCCGCGCGGGCGAGAAGGAGCATGCATGTCCAAGCCGTCATTCTTTATTACTACGCCTATCTATTATGTAAACGCGGCGCCCCATTTGGGAACCGCATATTCGACCATCTTGGCCGACGTTCAGGCGCGCTATCGTCGCGCGATGGGCTACGACGTTAAATTCCTCACCGGCATGGACGAGCATGGCGAAAAGGTCGCCGAGGCTGCCGAGCAGCACGGTTTCGATTCGCCTCAGGCATGGTGTGACAGCCAGGCGCCTCTGTTCCAGAATCTGTGGAAGACGCTCGAGATTTCCAACGACGACTTCATTCGCACGACCGAGCCACGCCAGCATCATGCGGTTCAGTACCTGTGGGAGCGCATGCAGGAATCGGGTTACCTGTATAAGGGCAGCTACGATGGCTGGTATTGTGTGCCCGACGAGACCTACTACACCGATAACCAGGTGAAGAAGGGCGACGAGGAATATGGCTCGGTGGGCCAGCATTTGTGCCCCGACTGCCATCGTCCGCTCGAGCGCGTGCAGGAAGAATCGTACTTCTTCAAGCTTTCTGCGTTCCAAGATAAGCTGCTCGCGCTCTACGATGAGCATCCTGAATTCGTGCAGCCTGATTTCCGCATGAACGAGGTTCGCAGCTTCGTCGAGGGCGGCCTGAACGACCTTTCGGTGAGCCGCACGAGCTTCGACTGGGGCGTGCCTGTGCCGTTCGACGATGGCCACGTGACGTATGTGTGGTTCGACGCGCTGCTGAACTACATGACCGCTGTTGGCTATGGTCTCGACGACGACGCTTCCAGGGCCGAGTTCGCTTTCCGTTGGCCTGCGCAGTACCACATCGTGGGCAAAGACATCATTCGCTTCCACTGCGTCATTTGGCCGGCCATGCTTATGGCCATTGGCGAGTCGCTGCCCGAGCACGTGTTCGCGCACGGCTTCCTTACGGTGCGCAACTCCGAAACCGGCAAGGCCGAAAAGATGTCGAAGAGCCGTGGCAACGCCATTGCCCCGCAAGACGTTATCGACCTGCTGGGCGTTGAGGGTTATCGCTACTACTTCATGACCGACGTGGTTCCCGGCACCGACGGCGCCATTTCGTTTGAGCGTATGGAGCAGGTATACAACGCCGATTTGGCCAACAGCTGGGGCAACCTGATTTCCCGCTCTTTGAACATGAGCGGGAAGTACTTCGACGGTTGCGCTCCCGCAAAGCCTGCCAGCGCCGATGCGTTCGAGAATCCGCTTGCTAAAATTGCCGACGGCTTGGTCGATCGCTACGCCGCCGCGATGGACGTGCTCGACTACGGCGCGGGTAAAGATGCCGCCATGGAGCTCATTCATGCTGCAAACCACTACATCGAAGACTCCGAGCCGTGGGCGCTTGCCAAGGACGAGGCCAAGGCTGACCAGCTTGCGTTCGTGATTTACAACCTGCTTGAGGCAATTCGCATTTCCGCGCACTTGCTCGAGCCGTTCATGCCCACCACGAGCGCCGAGGCGCTGCGCCGCATTTCGTGCGAGGCCGAGGCTGGCAGCGACAATCTGGCCGAGGCATGCGTGTGGGGCGGCTTGGCTGGCGGCGCGCCGGTCGAGAAGGGTGACGCCCTGTTCCCGCGCCTGCAGAAGAACGACTAATCGTTCGAAACCATGATTAGAAGCCCGGTTTCGCCTTGTGCGAGGCCGGGCTTTTTGCGCGCATGAGCATGATACAATGCCCGCGTGCTGGCAAAGTCCGACGCGGAGCGGCGCTTCAGTCTTAGATTGGAGCAACGCTTATGTTTGAAAGAATTCTATGTGCCGCAGCTGCGGTCGCCACAATAGCAGGCTTTGTTTTAGAGGTCTGGCGAGAAATGAAGTCAAATGCGCATGAGGACGACAAGAGGAGAAAAAAGAAGGGCCGGAGCTAACCGACCCTACTAAATCGTAAACACCTGCGCCGCCCGTTGCTTCCTTGGCCGGAACGGGCTTTGCCAGTGCATCTGGAGTATACCACGCTGCAATTGGCTTGTTCAATGGCGTTGCGGCGTATGAAGTTTGGATGTTGGCAATGGTTCAAAAGAATTCCGATATCGATCCCGAGGGGGATGCTGGCTACTTGTTGTTCGGCGATGCGCTGTTTCGCAGGCACCGCAAGACGGGGTGGGTCTATATGGGTTCGCCCGCGCCCGCGCTTGAAGCGCCTGTCGCTGACACGCATGCGCACCTTGCGATGCTGTCGCATCCTGCGCTGTCGCTTGCGCGCTGCGCCGTGGTGGGCGTCGATTTCGTGTGCGCGATGTGCGACCCCGCCGAGGGCGATGAGTGCGAACGCACGTATCGAGACCTGGGCATATGGCGCGCCGAGGCGTTGCGCTTGCTGCCCGAGGTATTCGAGGCGACTCGCCGCAACGTGACAGATGTGCGCGAGTCGCTCGAAGCCCAAGTTCATGCTGCGGGCAAGAAGCATGCGAGCCAGGCGGCCGAGGCTGCGGCGCTGCTCGAATCGGCGGCTGTCGATGAGCGCGCATGCAATTTGTGCTGGGGCGCCGAGCCTGCCATTCCCCGCATGCGCATCGCGTGCGGCGTTCACCCGCATGTTGCGAGCCAATGGAACGCCGATATGGAGGAGGCTTTGCTTTCGCGCTTGGCCGATCCTCGTACCGCGGCGCTGGGCGAGGTTGGGCTCGACTATCACTACGATTTGTCTCCGCGTGACGTTCAGCAGCGTGTTTTCCGCCGCCAGGTGCAGCTTGCCCACGTTACGGGGCTGCCGCTCGTGTTGCACGTGAGGGATGCGCATGAAGATGCGTTCCGCATTCTTGAGGAAGAGGGTTGGCCCGAAGCTGGCACGTTGCTGCATTGCTGCAGCGTGGGGCCTGAGGAGCTTGCGCGTTGGGTCGAGCGCGGCGCGCATGTGGCATTCGGCGGTGCGGTTACTTTCCAGCGCAGCGATGATTTGCGCGCGTCGTCGGCGATGGTGCCGGCCGATCGCCTGCTCACCGAAACCGATGCGCCCTATATGGCTCCTGTGCCGTTTCGCGGACTGGAATGCGGGCCTGAATTCACGATATTCACGGCCCAACGTATTGCGGAAGTGCGCGGTGCGCAGCCTGGCGAGGCGAGGCGGCAGTTTCTGCAAGGCATGCATGACGCCGGCGTGGCCTTCCTCGACCGCGAACCTACCGCGTGGCAGCTTGCGAATGCCCCCAGGGCGAAAGGCGCGCAATAATGGGCGCGGCGATGGACGCTGCGCCTCTCGGCGCCGAGGGTGGTCCGAGCAAAACGGACAACGAAGAAAGGTGCTTTGCGGCTTTCGAGGCCCTGGTCGAAGGTGTGCGCTCGACCAACGGAAACGATGGGGCTTCGTCGCGTCGCGATGCCTATGAGTTGGTGATATGCGGTTCGCCGCGTAAGGGCGGCGTCTCGGCTCGATATGCTGACGAGCTTGTTGCTTCCCTTCGAGAGGGCGGCGTGCGCACGGAGCGCTGGGACGTCGCAAGCCATTCCGTGGGCGGTTGCGTCGGTTGTGAAGTGTGTCGTCACGCGGGGCATGCGTGCGTGATTCGCGACGATATGGGTGAGCTGTACGACCTTCTTGATGGCGCGGCCGCCGTGCATGTAGTGGCACCTGTGTATTTCTCGGGGCCAACCTCGCAGTTCAAGGCCGTGCTCGACCGACTTCAGCCATACTGGGAACGCAGGCGCGGACCGAATCGCGAGCCCGGTGCCGCCGATGCCCCCAAACGGCCAGTGACGTTGCACGTGATTGGGTCGGGCGGCGACCCGTATGGCTTCGCTGCGTTGGAAAGCTGCGTGCGCTCATCGTTTGGCGCTGCTGGCTGGCGTGTTGAGGGTGTGGTCAATCGCATTGGTTGGGGTCAGCCTCAGGCGGAGTCGCAGAAAGAAACGTTCGTCTCGTAGAGAGACCGTGCGATTTGCAAGACTGTGGCCGTTGCCGGGAGCTCCGCAGGCCTCCGAGGACGCGTGGCTTGGCGCGGTCGCGGGGCAAGTGCATTGATTGATGGCAATGGGGAAGAAAGAAAAGGAAACGATATGGCAATCGCATCGCATTTAGCATCGGTTGGGGCGACGCGCGACGTGCTTTCGCGTCACGGCTTGGCCACGAAGCATTCTCTTGGACAGAACTTCTTGGTGAACGACGCTGTTATCGCGAACATTTGCAAGCTTTCCGAGGTCTGCGAGGAAGACAACATACTCGAAGTCGGCCCAGGCATTGGCACGTTGACCGTAGCGCTTCTGCCTCGTGCGAAGCATGTGCTCTCCATTGAACGCGACCCCGATTTGCCCGTCGTGCTCGACGAAACGTGCGACGATTTCGACAATTTCACGCTCATTGGCAAAGATGCGCTGCGTCTGAACGATGACGATTTGATTCAGGCGTTCGGCAGGCAGGCGGTCGAAACGGGCGAGGCGCCCACTAAGTTCATCTCGAATTTGCCCTATGCTGTGGCGGCGACGCTCGTGCTCGATTATTTCCAGCGAATCCCCAGCTTGCAAAGCGCCACGGTCATGGTGCAAAGCGAAGTGGCCGATCGCATGGAAGCTGTCGTGGGCACGAAGGATTATGCAGCGTATTCCGTAAAACTGCAGCTCATTGCGAAGTCGACGGGTCGATTCCAGGTTTCCCCAGGCAACTTCTTCCCGCCGCCGCGCGTGACGAGTTCTGTTATTCGTCTCGATCGTCGCAGCGATTTGGGCTTGTCTGCGGAGGAAATCGAGAATGCGAGCTTGGCGGCCGACGCGGCATTTTTCACGCGACGCAAAACTATTTCAAACTCGATGAAGGGTTACTTCTCGAGCCGCGGCCCGGAAGGCAAAGCCGTCGCTGCGAAGCTGTCCGATATTCTTGCTGAAGCAGGCATCGATGCGAAGCGACGTGGCGAAACGTTGGAGCTGGCGGAATTCGTGGAGCTTGGGCGCGTGCTCGCGAAGGCGAAGGCCGAGGCATAGGGCCGAACGTGCCTTGGCGTTTGCCGCGATTCGGCAACGGCACTTCAACGAAAATAGGCCTCTACCTGCAGATTCTATGAAGTTTTCTATTCCGTGGTATTATGCTCCCTTGCGTGTAATAAGTGCGCTGTATTTCGGCGCCGTACTATATATGAAAAGGAATCCACCGAATGGAACTCGAAAAGCAGGCAAATCTTGTCGGTGATATTCGTGCTGAGCTCATGAATCGCATCAATACCCGTGTAAAGGTTCGTGCGAACATGGGTCGCTCGAAAATCGTTGAATGCGAAGGCACGCTCATGCAGGCGCACCCCGCTTTGTTCGTCGTTGAGGTCGATCGCAAGCGCGGTCGCAAAGCGCGTCAGTCGTACCAGTATGTCGATATTCTTACCGGCATGGTCGAGCTGTTCGACGTTGAGACGAAAGAGCCCATCTTCGGCAAATTCATGGACGACGAGACCGAAGAGGACGCGGCGGTTTCGGCCCTCGAGATGCTTTTGAGCGACGACCTCGAGGATGATGACGACGATCTGTAAGCGCTTCGTTGTTGTTGCCGCCCAGGTGAATGCTTAATTTTTCAAAAGACAAAATTAAGTGTTGACACCTGAACGACAAACGTGCAAAATACTTGCTTGCGCACAAGCGCATCTTACGTGGGGATGTAGCTCAGCTGGGAGAGCATCACGTTCGCAACGTGGGGGTCGTGGGTTCGAATCCCATCATCTCCACCACGTATTTTCTGCAGGTCAGGCGATTGCCTGGCCTGTTTTATTTTTACTTGACGAAGGGATTCGAACCGTTGAGGTCGATTCGCGTTAAGAAAAACAGCCCAGTGGGCTGTTTTTAGCGAATCGCGAGGAGGCTTTAGCCGACGAGGTGAAGCGCGCGAAGCGCGATTCTGAATCCCATCATCTCCACCACGTATTTTCTGCAGGTCAGGCGATTGCCTGGCCTGTTTTGTTTTACCTGATAAAATGCCCTCTTTGCCTTATGTGGTGCAAATGCGGTGCAAATGTTCTTCGTGGTTCCTTTCCCTGCGAATTCATTCCCTTTCGGCGTCGCATGTGACAACCATGTGACAATGCGGGGCGTGTTGATTTGTCCCATAACGTAGCCGGGCGCGAAACGATGGGGATTCTTGAATGATGGATTGGACGTAGATGACGAATCTCTATGTCCTGTGATTAGGTGGTTTGACGTCTTATAGGAAAGGCGCCGCATCTTGGAATTGAGTTGCGGCGCCGGAATATAGCTTGGTTATCGTTTTCTGCGTACCTGCGTTTTTTCTGTTTAGCACCTGCTGGGCAGAATTTTGCCTGCTTCGTCAATGGCGTGGCCGCGGCAAGCTTCGAGCAGCTCGTTAGCCCAGAAGGGAGCCTCGAGCAGCGGCTCGTCGTCGAGCGCGATAACCTGCAGCGTGTATTTGTGGTCGCGATCGGGCGGGCGTGGGCCAACATAGCCCACGCCTCGCTCGGGCTCGCTTTTGGCGGCGGAGTTGTATCCCTGCACGAGTCGTGAGTGAATGTTTCGGCTCAAGTCGTCGGGGAATTCGATATCGCCCTCGAAATCGCCGTTCACGTAGGCGCACCAATGAATCCACGGGAAGCCGCAAACAGGCACGCTGTCCCAATCGATGAAGAAGACCGCGAGCGACCGCGTGCCATAGGGCACGTCTTCGACAACGAAGGGGAACGAGCGGCGACAGCTCCAGTCGTGGCAGTCTTCAGGCGCCGCGTATTTTCCGTAGGCGTCGGGCAAATATCCTCGGTCGAGTTCCATCTGAATTCTCATGATGACTCCTTCCGCTCGACAACGCGCATTCCGCATTGCATATCGCTCGGTCTATGGCTCAATCATACCTTGCATGGCGCTTGCGTGCCGACAAATCTTTGCGAACCTTTGGGCTTCCGGCTTTTCGCGGGCTTGCCCGTGCGATTCGCGGTCCGCTTGCGCAGCTTCCCTTTGCGCCACGGTATGATGGTTCGAATTCGAAGGAAAGGTGGCGCGTATGCGCATTCTGAATATCTCGGCGCAAAAGCCCGATTCGACGGGAAGTGGTGTGTACCTGGCGGAAATGGTGCGTTGCGAGCTTTCGGCCGGCCATACGGCCGCCGTGGTCGCCGGCGTCGATGCGTCCGATGAACCAACGCTGCCTGCGGGCGCCGAGCCGTATTTCGTGCGCTTCAATACCGAGGCACTGCCGTTCGATGTATGTGGCATGTCCGATGTGATGCCGTATGCCGCCACGCGCTATCGCGACCTTACGCCCATCATGACCGAACAATTCCGTGCCGCATTTGCGCAGCGCATCGCGCAAGCTGCAGCGGAATTCGCGCCCGATGCGGTTATATGTCACCACCTCTACCTCGTGTGCGCCGTGGCTCGCGAAACGTTGCCGGGCGTTCCTATGGCGGCGGTATGCCACTCGACCGATTTGCGCCAAATGCGCAACCATGGCCTTGAACGCGACCGCATCGTGAATGCGGTTCGAACGCTCGACCTGATTTTTGCGCTGCATGAAGAGCAGAAACGCGAAATCGTGGAGCTATTCGACGTCGACCCTGCAAAAGTGCTCGTTATTGGAACGGGATATAACGCGCAAGAGTTTTCGCCTTCGTCCAATCGGGCAGTGGGCGATGGCGTGTGCCGTTTGCTCTACGTCGGGAAGATTGGCTACAAAAAGGGCGTCGAAAGTCTTATTGCAGCGTTGGATTTGCTGGCGAAGCGCCCTGGTGCTCCGCGCATAGAGGCGTGCTTGGTGGGCGGCCATAGCGATGCGGGGGAATACGAGCGCATCGTGCAGCGTGCCGCCGCATGCGCGCTTCCTGTGACCTTCGCGGGCAAAATCAGCCAAGACGATTTGGTGCGGGCGTATCAATTGTCCGACGTGTTCGTGCTGCCATCGTTTTTCGAAGGGCTGCCGCTTGTGACCATCGAAGCCATGGCGTGCGGCTGCCGTGCGGTTGTCGCCGATTTGCCGGGCGTTCGGCCGTGGCTTGAGGCCCATATTCCGGGCGCGCCCATCGAGTACGTGAAGCTGCCCGCTATGTGTGGCGTCGACGAACCGATTGAAGAAGAGCTGCCCGCGTTCGAGGCGCGTCTGGCCGATGCCCTTGAGCGTGCCGCACGTGAAGGCCGGCCGGCTGACCAGTTCGATGTGTCGGCGCTTTCCTGGGAATCGCTTGTGGCGCGCGCAACGCGTGCTTTCGAGGCGCTTTAGCGGTTTTGCGGAAAAGGTGTCGCCATCGATCGAGGGGCGGGTAACGCCGACCTCGGTCGGCAGACCGCCGTTTCGGTTCGGCGTTCGCGCGATGTCCCTTTCCGCGCGCCGGCGCGGGCGCTTCCGTATAAAACCCTCCGTTTGCAGGGTTGTAGCTTCCGTTTGCACCTTGGGCGCGCTACACTGACGCCATACGCAACATCGTCTCGCATTGGCGCCGAATTCTGCCTCGTCGCCATTCTGCCCGCGAGACGCCTGCCCAATATGCCTCGAAGGCGAGGCAACGCTCGCGCATCTGCAGCGCGTCCGCCATTCTGCACCGTCGCCCGACGTTTCTTTTTGTGCGCCCATGTGCCTTGTGGGTGGCGATTCGTCGCGTGATAGTTACTGGAAACCGAGCGCGAAGGGCGCATGTGCGCATGGCCCCAGGGGTGGGATGCCGCCTTCGCACGAAGGGGGAATCGAACATGGCAGACAATCGTGAAATGTGGCAAAACCTCGGCATGGACCTGGAGACGCATGACCAGCTGTGCGCCGTGCTTCCTACGGCGTTTGGCGATGTGTATCTGAGCCAGGAAAACCGTCCCGCAGGCATGGCGTTCTATGATTTCGTGGTATCGGACATTCACGGCATTCGCCCCGCCGAGCTCATTGAGCTGCAGAAGCAGGGCGGCAAGGTATTCGGCACGTTTTGCGTGTACGTGCCCGACGAGGTCGTCGTTGCGTGCGGCGGCGCGGTAACCGGTCTGTGCGGCGGCTCTCAGTTCTGGGTGCCCGATGGCGAAAAGGTGCTGCCGAGCGATATGTGCCCGCTGGTAAAGGCGTCGTTGGGCGCCCACTTTGGCAAAACGTGTCCGTATTTCAGCGTGGCAGACATGTACGTGGGCGAAACCACGTGCGACGGCAAGAAGAAGGCATACGAGATTCTGGGCGCCGACAAGAGCACGTACGTTATGGACGTTCCCCAGATGAAGCGCGCGAAAGATATCGACAAATGGGCCGACGAAATCGCCGATTTCGCGAAGATGGTAGAAGAGTTCACGGGCAATGAGCTCACGGCCGAAAACCTCGCCGCGGCAATTAAGCTTACCAATGAGAAACGTCGTGCGCTTGCCCGCGTGTTCGATGCCACCAAGGCTGAAAACTGCATTCCTATTTCCGGCAAAGACCGCCTGCTCATGACCCAGATCGCCTTCTTCGACGACCCTGCCCGCTGTGCGCAGAAGGCCAACGAACTCGCCGACGAACTCGAGCAGCGCATCGCCGACGGCGTGAGCGTATTCCCCGAGGGCACGAAGCGCATTCTTATTACCGGCACGCCCATGGCCATTCCGAATTGGAAGCTGCATCACATTATCGAAACGAGCGGCGCCGCCGTGGTGTGCGAGGAAATGTGCACGGGTACGCGCTACTTCGAGCATTTGGTCGACGAAACCCAAACCACGCTCGAAGGCCAGTTCCATGCGCTGTCTGAGCGCTACATGAAGAACAACTGCGCCTGCTTCACGCCCAACGAGGGCCGCATTGACGATATCGTGCGCCTGGCGCGCGAGTACCATGTCGACGGCGTGATTGATGCGAACCTGAAGTTCTGCACGCTGTACGACACCGAGAAATCCGCCGTGGCGAAGGCGCTCGAAGCCGAGGGCATTCCGTGCCTGGGCCTTGAGACCGACTACACCGACAACGATGCCGAGCAATTGCGCACGCGCATCGAGGCGTTCGTGGAGATGCTTGGTTAAGGCTGATTGGCGCTGCGCGTTTGCCGGCTTCGCCCGTAGGACGCGAGGCTGCCAGGCGTGGTTTTGGGAATGCGCGGCGCGTGCTTCTGCGCGCCCTGCGCGTTCCCGTTGTGGCATGAAAGGGTGGAAATGCTCGGAATTGGTGTGGACATAGGGTCGACCGCCACAAAGGTCGCCGTGCTCGATGACGCGGGCGAGATCGTTGAAACGTGGATGCGTCCGACGGGCTTTTCGAGCGTCGATGCCGCGAATGGCGTGGCGGAGCACCTTGAGGAACAGAGCTTCTTCGAGGTGCCGCATGCCGTGGTCGCGACGGGATATGGGCGCGTGGCGGTGCCGTTCGCCGATAAAGTCGTGACCGAAATCACATGCCACGGCAAAGGCGCTGCGCGCCTGTTCGGGCGCGACGGCGTGGTGATTGACGTAGGCGGACAGGACACGAAGGTCATTCAGCTTGCGGGCGGAATGGTGAAGAAGTTCCTGATGAACGATAAGTGCGCCGCTGGTACGGGTCGATTCTTGGAGATCATGGCCGACCGGCTCGCGGTGAGCCAGGCCGAGCTTTCCGAGCTCGCGCGCGCCGGCGAGCCCACGTCGATTTCGAGCATGTGCACCGTGTTCGCGGAATCGGAAGTCATTTCACTCGTCGGTCGCGGCGAGCCTCGCGAAAACATCGCCAATGGCGCAATCGAATCGGTCGTGGGGCGCGTGGCCGCCATGGCGTCGGGCATTGCGGGCGACCAGGTGTTTTTGACGGGCGGCTTATGCGACAACGGTTATATCGTTGAGCGTCTTTCGGCCGTGCTTGGCCGCGATGTGCGCACGGCGCCCAATGCGCGATTCGCGGGCGCGATTGGTGCGGCTGAATTGGCGTTGGGATTGAAGAAATAACGCCGCGGGGAAGCGGAATGTATATCGGGGGAATCGAAGGAAGAAGGATTGCATGACTGAAATCGAACTGCCGCGCACGTTTGAGGAATTCAATGACCAGCGCAAGGCATCGTTTATCAAGGTGAAGAACTACAAGCAGGCCGGCGGCAAGCTCATTGGCTTTCTGTGCTCCTACACGCCGCTCGAGGTCATGGACGCGGCCGGCGCGGCGTCGGTTGCGCTGTGCGGCATGTCGGACGAGACCATTCCTGCGGCCGAAACAGTGCTGCCCGCGAATCTGTGCCCGCTCATCAAGTCGACCTATGGTTTTGCCCTGACCGACAAATGCCCGTTCACGTATTTCGCCGACATGATCGTGGGCGAAACCACGTGCGACGGCAAAAAGAAGATGTACGAGCTGCTCAACGAAATCAAGAAGACCTACGTGCTGCATTTGCCGCAGGGCCAGGGCCGTCCGTATGAGGCGGACATGTGGTATGAAGATGTGAAGTTGTTCCGTCGCCACCTGGAGGAATTCTACGGCATCGAAATTACCGACGACGACCTGCGCGCCGCGGTTCGCCGCCGCAATCGCCTGCGCCGCGCGCTTGCCAGCATGTACGATTTGCAGCGCGCCGAGCCGCCGGCGATGGGCGGCGTGGAAATCCTTTCCGCTATTCAGGCTTCCACCTTTAGCTTCGACATTGAAGACTATGCCGCGAAAATCGAGGCGCTCGTCGAGCAAAAGCGCGCGGCGCTCGAGCGCGGCGAAAGCCCCATCGACAAGAACGCGAAGCGCATTCTTATTACGGGCTGCCCCATGGGCGGCGTCATCAATAAGGTGGGCCGTACCATCGAACGCTGCGGCGGTGTAATCGTGTGCTCCGACGATTGCTCGGGCGAGCGCACCAACCGCATGCTCATCGACGAGAACGCCCCCGACATTCTGCGCGCGATTTCCGACCGTTACCTGCGCATCAATTGCTCGGTCATGACGCCGAACGGCGGCCGTCTTGAGAATATGATGGACATGTGCGAGAAGTACCATGTCGATGGCGTGATCGAGAATGTGCTCACGGCCTGCCATACATTCAACGTGGAAAGCGCGAACGTGGCGAAGGCGTGCGAGAATGCGGGCATTCCGTACATGAAGCTCGAGACCGACTATTCGCAAAGCGACGCAGGCCAGCTTGAAACGCGCATTGCCGCGTTCATCGAAATGCTGTAAGCCTCGAACGAGGAAGTGAAGGGAGCGCCCGTGATTTATTTGGACAATGCGGCCACGACGATGATGAAGCCCGAATGCGTGGTGCGCGCCGTGGCTGATGCCATGACGTCGTTCGGAGGCGTGGGCCGCGGCGTGCATCCGGCGTCAATCGCGGCGGGCATGGCGGTATACCGTGCCCGCGCGGCGGTGGCGAATTTGCTCGGCGCGCCGGGCGCTTCGAGCGTGGCGTTCGCAAACAACGCCACCATGGCGCTCAATATCGCTATCGATGGCCTGCTTTTGCCAGGTGAGCGGGCGCTCACCACGGCCGCATCACACAATTCGGTGCTTCGGCCGTTGTTCCGTTTGCGCGATACGGCTGGTTGCTCGGTTGACGTGGCCCCTATCGCGCCCGATGGCTCGCTCGATTTCGACGCGTATGCTGAACTGCTCGAGCGCAAGCCCGCCTTGGTCGCCGTTACCCATGCGTCGAATCTCACGGGCGATATTTACGATGTGGCCCGCATGTGCGCGATGGCGCACGACGTGGGCGCGAAGTTCGTGCTCGATGCCGCGCAAACGGCGGGTTCGTATCCTTTGAATATGGCGGAAATCGGCGCCGACGTGGTGTGCTTCACGGGGCATAAAAGCTTGTTGGGCCCGCAGGGAACCGGCGGCTTGTGCGTGGCCGAAGGCGTCGAAATCGTCCCACTTCTCGAAGGCGGCTCGGGCACGCACAGCTACGACGAGCGCCACCCGCTGTTCATGCCCGAGCGTTTGGAGGCGGGCACGCTGAACGCCCATGGCGTGGCGGGCTTGGCGGCTGGTATCGGCTATATCGAAGGAACGCTCGGCGGCGCTTCCGGCGTTCATGAGCATGCGGGCGCGCTTGCGCAGTGTTTCGCCGATGCCGTGTCAAATATTCCCGGCGTGAAGATATATGGCCGAAGCGATGCGTGCGAGTGCGGTTCAATTGTGGCGTTGAATATCGCCGATGTCGATTCGGCCGAAGTGGCCGACCGGTTGGCGAGCGATTTCGACATCTGCGTGCGTGCGGGCGCACATTGTGCCCCGCTCATGCATAAAGCGCTTGGAACCCAGAGTCAAGGCGCGGTTCGTTTCAGCTTCGCGGCGGCGAATACCGCAGCCGACGCCGATGCGGCAGCCGAGGCCGTGCGCGAAATCGCCCACGCCGTTGGTCAGGGGTGTTAGCGGTGCTTCAGGCGAAAGACGCATGCTACGTGCTCGTTCGCACGAGCACCGAAGGCTTCGATTTGTATCAGCGCCTTGTTGATGCTGGCGTTCCGGCGCGCGTGGCGCCTGCCCCGCACGGCATGCAGGCGTGTTGTGGCACTTCGGTGCTTCTTGACCCCGAAGTGGTCGATGCGGCGCGACCGGTAATCGAGGCCGCGCCGTACCCCATTGAGCGCATCGTGCGCATTGCAGGCGCCATCAACCCTGCGCGCGATACGTATTGCTAGCGCTTGGCGACTTGTGGCCTGTGGTCTACGCCACAGGGTCGCAGGCCACAGGCGTGTGTGCGAGCGCGACCTTGCGCATTGCGAATTGGCGTATATGCGCAACTTTGCGCTCACATGAAATGATTGAGGTATAAGCTGGCGTCAGCCAGAATAATGAAGGAGGCATTCCATGGAAACTGTCAATGCGTTTGGTCTTGCGTGCCCTAAACCACTCATGATGGCGAAGGCGAAAATCGACGAAGGCGCCCGCGAGCTTTCTGTGCACGTTGACAACGAGATCGCGGTGAAGAACGTTTCGCGCTTAGCTGAAAAATATGGCCTCAATGTTGCCGTCGAGACCATCGAGGGCGGCTGGAGCGTGAACTTCTCGGAGGGCGAGGGAAGCGTTGCGGCCGCAGCTGCTCCTGCTCCTGCCGCCGCGCCTGCCTGCACGCCCGCAGGCTGCGGATATGCCGTGTTCATCGGTAAAGACCACGTGGGCGAAGGCGACCCCCAACTCGGGTACAACCTCATGAAAATGGCCATTTACACGCTTTCGGAAAGCGACGATGTGCCAGCGAGCGTGCTGTTTATGAACAGCGGCGTGAAGCTCGTGGCGGGCGACGAGCAGCAGATTATCGACTCGGTGAATAAACTCATCGAAAAAGGCACCGAGGTGCTCGTGTGCGGTACGTGCCTCGACTTCTATGGCTTGAAAGAACAGCTTAAGGTTGGCGAAGTGTCGAATATGTACGACATCCTGGGCCGCATGCAGGAAGCCGCCAAGACCATTACGCTGTAAGGGCGAGCTGTGTCAAATACGTATGTTATGGCGTTTGAATCAACGCATGCGGCTATGGCTTCGGAGGTCGCTCTTGAAGCGGCTCGCGCGCATGCGGCCATGATTCCAACTCCGCGTGCGATATCGGCTGGTTGCGGCATGTCGATGCGCTTCGATGCGGAAGACGATGCCGCGGCGGGCGTGCTCGCACGAGTGTGCGTCGATGCCCGGGGCCTCTCGGCACTGTATCGCGAGATATCGAAAACGGAATTCGAGCTTATCGAAAAGCTGTAAAACGAAGCGAGGAAGGGCATTCCCTTCCTCGCTTTTTTGTATATAGGGGCTTATGCGGCAGCTCGTTAATATAAAAAGCGCCGTTCGTTAGAACGGCGCTGCAATTGTTGGCGGAGATGCGTGTGAATCGAACACACCCGAGACGTTCTGCGCGCCCCGCAACGGCTTTGAAGGCCGCGAGGTCCACCAGGAACCTATTCATCTCCAAAAGCGGTAGGCCTTATTGGTCATACCAGGCAAATATTCTACGCAATTTTCGCGGGAGGCCGACGAGAAAAATTGTGCGGTCGCGAAAAGCGCGTAAGAGGGAGGACCGAAAGCCGCTGCCGTTAAAGTGTTCGCAGGTCGCCATTGCGCTTCGTAATACCCCTATCGTCGAGCGCCTCGAGCACAGGAATGGCGTACTTGCGCGAAACGCCCATGGCGTCTTTCAAATCGGCGGCCAGCGAGGGGCCGTGTGATTCGATATGGGCTCGCACGGCTTCGACAAGCTTGTCGAATACGGCGGCGTCGTAGTAGAGGTCGCGATCGATTTTCACGGTGCGCCCTTGTTCTTCGAGGTCGCCGAGCGCGGCGTAGGCTTCGCTCTTCGTGCAGTTGAGCGACGAGATCACGCCATCGGCGAGAGGTGGCGTAAGCGAGCCCTCAAGAAGCGCGAATGCGGCATCGGCCCGCTCTTGCGCGCGCGCATGCGCGGCGGCCCCTGCGGTGGCATGGCTCAAAACGCCATCCACAGATACAACATCGCCCTTTTCCAGAGCGATGGCGAGGGCGGCGTCGAAGCGGGTGCCGTTGAGCGAGGGCAGCGCGGCGTGGTTGAGCGCGGCTTTCGGCATGCCAAGTTCATTGGGCGATGTCGCATGGAATTTCAGCAGTGTGCTCGCAATTTTCGAGGCGGCGCGTTGCAGGGTCTGTTTGGTGGCGAACAGGGGGTCGGCGTCGCTACCTGCGGCGACGATATTTTTGTCGACGACGGCTTTGGCGATGCGCGCGGCATCGGCTTCGCTCACGTCGAGGGCGCCTGCGATGTCGGCCACGGTGCGAATGGCATTGGGTTCTTCGATGTATGCCTTTACGGCAGCGGTCACGTCGTCGGAAGCGAGGGTGGCAAGTACCGCTTTGTCGCTTTCGGAAAGGATGGAACGTCTGCGCGGGTGGCCGGCGAGCACGCGCCCGCCGCCGATGACGCGAACGGGCGTTGCGGCGCGAATGACGAACCGGTCGCCGCGAAGCACGCACAAGGGCTCATCGAGGCGAATTTGCGCCGTAGCTTGCTCATTCTGCTTGAGTTTGGCATGGCCGTCCATGAACAGCACGCGCCCGAACACTTCCTTGGTGCCGTGCGCGACGCGCACCGTGGCGCCCGATTCGAGCGTGCTGCTTGCATTTTCGCAGTCGAAATAGGTGAGCTCGCAATCGAAGCGGTCGCTTGCATCGGGGGCGTCGAGCGTTGCGATGAAATCGCCGGGACGTACGTCATCGCGACTCACGTCGGCAAGATTCATAGCCACGCGGTGGCCTGAAAACGCGGCGTCGACGCTTTCGCCATGAATTTGCACCGAGCGTACGCGCGTTTTTACGCCGCTTGGCAGCACGCGCACGGTATCGCCAGGCGCGACGCGCCCGCTCCACAGGCTGCCGGTAACCACGGTGCCCGTGCCTTTAACGGTGAACGAGCGGTCGACGGGCATGCGCAAAAAGCCTTCGTGGTGGGCGTGCTGCTGCTTCGATACGATATTCGCGAGCGCGGTTTTCAGCTCGTCGAGGCCTCGGCCCTCGCGTGCGGCAACGGGAATGATTTCCGCGTCGGCGTAGGGGCCGCAGGCGAGCGCCGCATGAATCTCCCCGCCCATGAATTCGACCCATTCTTCGTCGACCATATCGCATTTGGTGAGGGCGACGACGATTTGCGGAACCGAAAGCAAGCGCAGCACGGCAAGATGCTCGCGCGTCTGCGGCATGATACCGTCGTCAGCTGCGACAACCAGAATGGCCGCATCGATGCCCGTGGCTCCAGCGATCATTTGGCGCACGAATTTCTCATGGCCCGGCACGTCGACGATGCCGACAGAGGTGCCACCCGGAAGGTCGAGTCGCGCAAAACCCAGCTCAATGGTGATGCCTCGGCGTTTTTCCTCGACCAAACGATCGGGGTCGGTGCCGGTGAGCGCCTGCACGAGCGTCGATTTGCCGTGGTCGATGTGACCCGCGGTGCCAATGACGATCGAGGGTTCGTTGTATTCGTGAGTAGACATGGATGCCTTCTTTCAATTGTGAAGGGCTCGGCATCGGTGGCGGGAAGGGGTCCCGGCGCAGTTCCGCACGAGCCGAACGCCCCAGCGGGGCGTTCGTGCGAGCTCAGGACTGTTTGAGCACGGGCGCCCCTTCCCGCCACCGATGCATAGGTTGAAGATACTCTTGCTCGCCTTGGCGAGAGGTGTTGGAAGAGTGCCTAATCCAGCGTTTTGAAATACTCCGCAAGCGCGTCGGCGATGGTTTGCTCGTCGCCGGGCAGCAGGCATCGCACGTCGAACAGGGTGCCTTCGTGCTTGGTGCGCGCCAATACGGGTGCGCCCGCGCGATTGCCCATGGCGCGTTCGCAATCGTTCGCGTTGCCGCGCAGGTAATCGATGCGCACGGCTGCTCCAGGAATGTCGAGGGTGGGAAGCGACCCGCCGCCGGCCTTTTCGAACTCCTCAACGATCGAGATGCTCACGCAGCCGCTCGGAAGGCGTTCTTCGATGGCTGCCGCCAGCGCGTCGGCCGCTTCGCGCATTTCTCCGGGCGTGGCGTTGAGCATGCGCAACGTGGGAATGCGTTCGTAGGCTGTGCCGTCGAGGTAGAGACGCAGCGTGGCCTCAAGTGCGGCGAGCGTCATTTTGTCCAGGCGCATGGCGCGCGCGAGCGGGTTCTTCTTCAGGCGGTCGATGTAGGCCTTCTTGCCCACGATGATGCCTGCTTGCGGTCCGCCGAGCAGCTTGTCGCCCGAGAACGACACCAAATCGCAGCCGCCCGAAAGCGATTGACCTACGGTGGGCTCAGCGTCGGGGACGTTCAAAATGGGCGGCAGAATGGATCCGGAGCCCAAATCTTCATACACCATCACGCGCTCGTTTGCGCCAGTCGCGGCACGGCGTTCGTTTTCGGCGCGGGCGACGCTCACCAAATCGCGGGCGGTTACGCTTTCCGAAAAGCCGACAATGCGATAGTTCGAGGTATGCACCTTCAAAAGCATGGCGGTGTCGCTGGTGATGGCGCGTTCGTAGTCGAAGACGTGGGTCTTGTTGGTGGCGCCGACTTCAACCATCTTGGCGCCCGAGGTCGCCATGATTTCGGGAATGCGGAACGAGCCTCCGATTTCCACGAGCTCGCCGCGCGACACCACCGCTTCGTGGCCTTTCGCGAATTCGGAAAGCACCATGAGCGTGGCCGCCGCGTTGTTGTTGACGGCCATGGCCGCCTCGGCGCCGGTGAGGGCGCATACGAGCGATTCGATGTGGGCGTGGCGGCTGCCGCGCGCCATGTTCTCGACGCTGTATTCGAGCGTCGAATAGCCGCGCGAAACGTCGACGACAGCATCGAGGGCTTCTTGAGCCAAGGGGCTGCGGCCGATGTTGGTATGCAAAATGACGCCCGTGGCGTTCACGACGGCGCGGAGCGAGGGGCGTGCGAGCGCGCATACGCGGCATTCGGCTTCGCGCGCCGCTGCGTTCGCGGCGATATCCACGTCTTCGCCTCGCAGCAGACGCTCGCGCATGGCCTGTACGCTCGCACGCACGGCATCGGTCACGGCGGTTTCGGGGACGCACGCGCGCACGGCGTCGCTCAAATTGACGAGCCCTACGACTTCATCGACTTTGGGCAATGCGCGCATGCGCTCATTGAGGCTCTGTTCGGTTGCCATAGTTCTCCTTTGTGGCGTGCGTAATAAAGTTCTTATGGGCGAACATTATTCCACGATGTGGATATGGCCCGATTCGCCTTCTACCACGCGGCCAATTTTTGCGGGCGTGCGGCCACAGCGCGCTTGGAATTCTTCCTCGAATGCCGCAGCGGCATCGGCCGGGATGGCGCACAGCATGCCGCCTGACGTTTGCGGGTCACACAGCACCGCGGTGGCGTCTTCGCCCATTTGGTTGTCGGGCACGTGCAAGAAGGGCTGCGCGAAATCTTCCACCGAAAATGAACGCGCGGGGCGGCACCATTGGCGCGCGAGGTCGACGGTTTCCGCGAATGTGGGCACGCTGTTCCAAGCGATGTTCGCGGCGCATCCGCTTGCAGAAAGCATTTCGTGCAAATGTCCCGCGAGGCCGAATCCGGTCACGTCGGTTGCGGCGTGCACGCCAGCGGCGACCATGGCCTCGCCTGCGGCGCGGTTGAGCTCGGCCATCGACTCGACGACCGGCGAAAAGGCGGCGTCGTCCAAGATGCCGACCTTGCGTCCCGCGCTCGCGATGCCAGTGCCGAGGGGCTTGGTGAGGTACAGGGCGTCGCCCGGTTTCGCACCTTCGTTTCGCACGAGCGCGTCGGGGGCAACGGTGCCGAAGACGCACAGGCCGTATTTGGGCTCTTCATCATCGATGGAGTGGCCGCCCATAATAACGGCGCCCGCTTCGATGACCTTTTCGAGGCCACCGCGCAGCATATCGCGCGGCACGTATTCGGGCAGGGTCGAATCCATGGCGACCACGTTGAGCGCCACGCAGGGCACGCCTCCCATGGCGAAGACGTCGGAAAGCGCGTTCGCCGCGGCGATTCGGCCGAAATCATACGGCTCGTCGACGATGGGCGTAAGGAAGTCGATCGTCAGAATGCCCGCGATATTAGGCGCGATTCGCCACACGGCGGCATCGTCGGCCGTGTCGAAGCCGAGCATGGCTTCAGGCGGCATCGTCTGCGCGATGGAAATGTCTTTCAAAATGCGTTCGAGGTCTCCCGGACCCCACTTCGCTGCTCAACCGCCGCGCGAAGTGAGTTCAGTTAAACGAATGCGTTCTTTGTCGTTCACGATGCCTCCCATCGCATGGTTTCAATGGCTCCATCATAGCGCACCCGTTCGCGTATGGGCTTTGCTATACGTGGCGATGGCGATTGATTCGGCGTTTTGGCAGAGGATGAGGCTGTCTGGATAAACCTATTTGCGGGGTGGGGTATTTATTGCATTGGGCTATGGAAGAACGTGAATCGATAAATGTGAGTGAATAATTGGCAAAAGAAAACGCGCCACAATGCACCAATCTGCAAATCTTCAATCTGTCCAGTAAAACTACCGTTCGCCGTCGGTGAGTGGTAGTTCTACTACAAATAATCGTCCAAAACACTAGGCAACTCTAAAAAAATGACCGCAAATTGCTTAAATACGCAGGAGTGTGCCTGGTGGAGGGTCATTTTTGGCTCCGAGGGAATTCGGAACATTTTAATGGTAGTGAATAAATAGTGAATTGCGTGTCATTCGCCCGTGGTTTTTCGGCCGCTCGTGCGAAATGAGAGACCCCTTCCCTTATATATGTGCGAAATTTGACCTCATTGGTAGCAATTCGACGGCGGGAATGGGTGTCTCGCTGTTGGGATGCTTGCCGAAAAGCGGGGCGCAACCGAAGTGCGTCCCATGTTTGGCGCATGTCGCCTGCGTTTGGCGATATGCGTGTGCGAGAAAGGAAGAACCCAATGGAGATGACGCGAAGGGGGTTTTTGAAGGCCGGCGGCGGCGCGCTTGCGACTGCCATGGCATTCGAGCTCACCTCCAAATCTCAGGCGTTCGCCCTTGAAAGCGATCAGAACTTCAAGCTCGATCGCACCGATGAGTACACCAACATTTGCTGCTACTGCGCTGGTGGTTGCGGCAGCTTGTGCTCGGTGCGCGACGGCGAACTGGTCAACCTCGAAGGCGACCCCGACCATCCTATCAACAAGGGCGGCCTGTGCCCGAAGGGCGCGACGATGGCGCAGCTGCGCAATATCGTCGACCCCGAAACCCGCGAAGTGGTGAAAAACCCCAAGCGCTCGACCAAGCCTTTGGTTCGTCGCCCGGGTGCCACCGATTGGGAATCCATCAGCTGGGACGATGCCATTAAGGAAATCGCCCGCAAGGTGAAAGATACTCGCGACGCCAATTTCGAAGAGAAAGACGCCGACGGGCTTACCGTGAACCGCACCACCGCGATCGCATCGCTCGGCGGTTCGCAGCAGAACTCCGAGGAAGAGTATCTCATCTTGAAGATGATGCGCTCTCTCGGCGTTATCGCCATCGACAACCAGGCGCGTGTTTGACACGGCCCCACGGTTGCCGGTCTGGCAGCATCATTTGGTCGTGGCTCCATGACGAGCCACTGGTGTGACTTCCAAAACACCGACGTTATTTTGAATTGCGGCTCGAACTCCGTCGAGAACCACCCCGTGAGCGCGCTGTGGCTTGAAAAGGCCCACGAGCAGGGCGCCAAGTGGATCGTTGTCGACCCGCGCTACACTCGCACTGCCGAGCAGGCGGACATTTATTGCCCCATTCGCTCCGGCACGGACATCGCCTTCTACGGCGGCATGTACAACTACATCATTGAGCACCTCATCGAGCCCAACCTGGCGAAGTACCAGGAAACGGGCAACATGGACGAGTACAACTTCGAGTACCTGCTCAACTACACCAATGCAAGCTATCTGCTCGACCCCGAGTATGAATTCGACCCCGCAACGGGCCTATTCAGCGGCTGGGACCAGAAGACGCAGACGTATTCCACCCATAGCTGGCATTATCAGACCGAATCTGAAGAGGAATGGGACACCACTCCTACGGGCAACTATGCCTGGGTTTCCGGCGAAGGCGTGCCTGAATTCACCACGCCCACGCTGCAGCATCCCAAGCGCGACATGACCCTGCAAGATCCGATGTGTGTATACCAGCAGTTCAAGCAGCACTACTCTCGCTACGACCTCGATACCGTCTGCAGCGTGTGCGGCATGGACAAAGAGACCCTCGAGCTGGTCTATTCCACCTATACCTCCACCGCCAAGCCCGGCCGTGCCGGCACGGTGCTTTATGCCCTGGGCCAGACGCAGCACACCTACGGCGCGCAGAACACGCGCGCAATGTGCGTGATGCAGCTTCTGCTTGGCAACATCGGCATCCCCGGCGGTGGCGTGAACGCGCTGCGCGGCGAGCCCAACGTTCAGGGCGCGACCGACATGGGCATGATGGTCAACGAGCATCCCGCGTACCTGAAGTGGGCAAACACCACCGACCGCGCGAGCTTGCGCAAGTGGCTCGAGTCGCAGACCTATTCTGACGGCTACTACACCAACAAGCCGAAGTTCATCGTTTCCTCGCTGAAGGAATGGTTCGGCGATGCCGCGACCGTGGACAACGACTACGGTTACGACTGGTGGCCGAAGGTTCCCTCGAAGGCGGGCGATGTCGACTACACGCATATTTCCACGTTCGAGCTCATGCAGCAGGGCGTCATCAAGGGCTACTTCAACTGGGGCATGAACCCGTGCCACAGCGCGCCCAACGCCGGCAACGTGCGCCGTTCCATGGCGAATCTCGACTGGCTCGTGGTTGCCGACCAGGTCATCACCGAATCGGCGAGCTTCTGGAAGGCTCCCGACATGAACGCCGAGGAAATCGACACCACGGTGTACTACCTGCCGTGCGCGTTGATTTACGAGAAGCCGGGCATCATTTTGAACTCCGGCCGCTGGATCCAGTATCGCCAGCAGGCCGTGGAGCCGTGGGACGAGGCCAAGCCTGACTACGAGATGTGCGACCTTCTGTGGAACGAGATTTGCAGCCTGTATAAGGAAGAGGGCGGCGCGAACCCCGATCCTATTCTGAATACGAAGTGGGACTACTACGTCGATGGCAAGATCGACCCGCGCCCCGTGGCGTGGGCCCTGAACGGCTATCGTGTGGCTGGCACCGAGTGCAACACCACGTCCGACAGCCCGAAGACCGACCTGCTCAAGGGTTACGCGGAGCTCGGCGCCGATGGCTCCACCGCGTGCGCGATGTGGATCTACTCCGGCATGTGGAACAACAACGACGCCCCGCTCGATGCCGCCGAGCAGCCGCTGTGCCGCCGCGACACCAACGACGCGTCGGGCATCGGCCTGAACTCCAATTGGGCGTTCAGCTGGCCCTCCAACCGCCGCATCCTGTACAACCGCAACAGCTGCGACATGCAGGGCAAGCCGTGGAACCCCGAGAAGAAGCTCATGGAGTGGACGGGCGAGAAGTGGGAGTTGGTCGACCAGGCCGACTTCGTCGCCGCGAAAAATGGCGTGCCCGTTCCGCCGAACAACAAGACGTTCTTCATGCTGTGGGAGCAGAACGCCCGCCTGGAGAGCTACGGCATGGTCGACGGTCCTCTGCCCGAGCACTACGAGCCGTTCGAGTCGCCGACCGACAGCAACCCGTTCAATGGCGCGTTCCAGAATCCCTGTGCGTTCGGCGTGAACTACGAGTCGACCAAGCAGGGCACCGTTGCCGATTACCCGGTCATCGCGACCACGTACTCGGTGACCGAGCATTGGCAGACCGGCGGCCAGACGCGTCTGTGCCCGGCCCTCGTCGAGTCCATGCCTTCGCAGTTCGTCGAGATGAGCGAAGAGTTTGCCGAGGAAAAGGGCATCAAGAACGGCGACGAGGTGCGCGTGTACAACAACCGTGGTTCCGTTGTGGTCCCCGCCGTTGTCACGAAGCGCTTCCGCCCGATGACCATCAATGGCGAGCTCAAGCATCAGGTTGGCCTGACGCATCACTTCGGCTGGGCCGATCTGTTCGGCACGGGCGATGTTGTGAACGACCTCACGCCGAACGTCGGCGACCCGAACTCGTTCACGCCTGAATACAAAGCGTTCCTCGTGAACATCGAGAAGGCATAGGGAGGAAGCCATGGCAGAAAAAGCAATCCTGTTCGATTCCTCCAAGTGCACCGCGTGCAAGGGATGCCAGGTCGCCTGCAAATGCTGGAATGACCTGCCTTCGCCCGCGGCCGGGGAAGCGAAATGGTCGGGCACGCATCAAAACCCGATTGACATCAACGGCGATACTCGTTTGATCATCACGTTCAACGAGACCGAGGCTCCGGCGGCTTATTCCACCAAGCCCATTGGCTGGGCGTTTGGCCGCCGCAGCTGCCAGCACTGCGATGACGCTCCATGCGCAACGGTGTGCCCGGGCGGCGCGATTACCAAGGACGAAGAGACGGGCATGGTTACCGTCGACGACTCCAAGTGCATCGGTTGCCAGTATTGCAAGAGCGCATGCCCGTTCGACGTGCCGCGCTACTACAACGACGGCACGTTCGGCAAGAGCATCATCAACAAGTGCTCTGGCTGCGTCGACCGCATTGGCGCGGGCATGGAGCCCGCATGCGTCGCTACGTGCCAGCCCGACGCCTTGAAGTTCGGCGATCGCGACGAAATGCTGAAGATCGCCAACGAGAAGGTCGAATGGCTGCACGAGCACGGGTATCCCGACGCATGCGTCGCCGGCAACGACGAGAACTACAAGACGCACGTGCTGCACGTGCTGAAATATGGTTACGAGGCTCATGGCCAGCTCGAGAACCCGACCATTCCCGCGACGGTCGCCATGACGCAGGTCATGAAGCCCGTCACTGGCGCGATCAGCGGCCTTACCGTGGTTGGCCTGGGCGCGATGTTCGCGCTTGCCGCCGGCTACGATCGCCGTCGTCTTGCCTACAACCCCGAGACGCAGGACACCCTCGATTACGATACTGGCGAAGTTGTCCAGCATGGCGACCCGCAAGACTCCAAGTCGGTTGTGGAGCACATCACCGAGAACCTGCCGTTTGGGAAGGGAGGCAAGAACCATGAGTAGCGAAACCATCGTCGTGTCCGCTGAAGAGGCGGCCAAAAACGAGGAATTCCTCAAGCAGCGTAAGGCCTCCGGCAAGGAAAAGCGCATCGTGCGCCACTCCTTGCAGGCGCGCATCACCCACGGCGTGACCATCGTGTGCTGCATTTTGCTGTGCATTTCCGGCCTGTTCGTGTTCGTGCCCGCGCTGGCTCAGGCGGCTGGCGCTCAGACCGTGTTCGCGATTCGCATGTCGCATCGCGTTTTGGGCCTGATTTTCGTCGGCGTGCCTCTTATTTCGGCCATTTTGGCTCCGAAGGGCGTGGCCCACATCTTCAAGAACCTGTTCCATTCGTGGGATAGCGACGACAAGAAGTGGATGCTGCTGTTCTTCCCTTACCTGTTCATGGCAAAGTGGATTCACATGCCTGACCAGGGCGAAGTGAAGTCTGGCCAGCGTTTCGCCGACGGCATGCTGTGGCTGTTCGGCGCCGAGATGGGCATCACGGGCGTGCTGCTTCTGCTCGGCTCCACCGTGCTCGATTTCGGCACGGGCTACGGCACCATCTTGTGGCTGCACGACTTCGGCTTCTTGATGATCGCCGTGTTCGGCCTGGCTCACATCTTCCTCGGTGGCGGCATCTTCCAGCCGTACCGTGGTACCTATCGCCTTATGTTCGGCGATGGCACTGTGAGCGAGGCGGACGCGCTGTATCACTGGGGTCACTGGGCTCGCGAGGAAATGACCTCGGGCGAGCACGTGATTGAGCGCGACGCCCCCAAGCAGAAATAAGGCGTGGCCCATGGATGTGAAACGTATCCACGCCGCGGCGGCAGCATATGCCCGCCGCGGCGATCGGGCCCTTGCTGAACGTTTGGGCTTCTTCGGCGCTCTGTGGGGAGCGCAGGAGTGCGTCGAGCGCGAGGTTTCTGCCTCGCACCCGTATGCGTGTCCGAGCTCGGCGGAGGTCGCCGCATGGGCGACGGCCGGCACGCCGGTGCTTTCGCAGGCTCCGGCGTATGTCACGGCTGAGCTGCTCGCGAACTCCGCGTCGCTTGTTGCGGCGCGCTTCGTCGAAAAAGGCGGCTTTTCCGACGCCGATCAGGAAGCGCTGAAGAGCGCCGATTGGGCGCGCATCGTGGCATTGGTTCCTGTTGAAGTTGCTGGCGCCAATCCCGAGGCGTATCTCGACGCGGTGATGGACGCGCTGGCGAATGCCGAGGGGGCGACCTGCGAGGGCGCGCTTCTCGAGCCGAGGCTTGCAGGTTTCGTGCTTTCCGCGGCCATCAAGCCGTTCATCTCGTCGGCGGCGAGCTCGGTGTGCGGTCTCGCTCGCGCGGGACTTGTGCAGCTGCATGCCCCCGAGGGCGGCAAGCCCATGGCGTGCCCGGTGTGTGGTGGCGAGGCGACCATGGCGTACGTGGGCCCGAATCCGTTTTCGAGCGGTAACGGGCGCATGCTGTGGTGCGGCCAGTGCGGCGCCGAATGGGAGTTTGAGCGCGTGCGCTGTGCGCGTTGCGGCACTCAGAATCCGGCGCATTTGCATTATGTTTCGGTCGAGGGCGACGAGTCGCACCGCCTGCATGTGTGCGACGAATGTGGCGGCCACATTCGCACCCGTTTTGTGGAGGCTGGCGATTTGACGCCGTTCTCTTACGAGGTGGAAGATGTGGTAACCGCGAATTTGGAACTCGTCGCGCAGCAGCTCAAGCAGGAAAACAGCTAGGCCGAGGCGGCTTGGGCTAAGTCGAGGGCGAACCAACAAAGGACAGGCAAGCCAAAGCTGGGCCGAGCCAACCAAAAGCTAGTCAGGCTAAGTTGGGCCGAGCCGAGCTATGTCCGAGCCAAGAGTGGTCGGGCTGGGTCGGGCCGTACCAAGGACGGCTTGGGAAAGGCCGGGCCAGGCAAAGAGTATTGAAGCTTGACTAGACCAAACCGATGGCAGCAGTCGCTCTTTTGGACGCTGGCGGTTTTCTTTAAGGCCCCCTTCGATGAAGGGGGCCTTTGTTTGGCGTGCATATTTGCGAATGGTGGGAGTTTTGACCACGATGGGCTTGGGGAGGGGGTGGTCAAAATTGCCGCCATTCGTAAAACGGTTTTCGAAGCTTTTCAAATATTGCGGGACCTGCGCTTGGAAATGCTGCGGGATGCGGCGTTGGGGTGATTCTCGAAGACGATTTCAGTTCTATCGTGGTGTCTTCTTGCGCCGTTTTTGCTCGCGCTGTTCCTGAGAGAGCTCGCGTTCGTTTTTTTGCTATGCTGTGCGTCATGATTACTTCACTGAAACACACCTGCGCCGGCATGGCGCGACCTATGGAGCTGTTGGCGCCTGCGGGCGGCATGGAGCAGCTGGAATGCGCCGTCCATTTTGGCGCTGACGCCGTGTATTTGGCGGGCAAACGCTTCGGCATGCGTCGCCGCGCATCGAACTTTGACGATGCGGGCATCGTCTCTGCCGTGAACTTCGCCCATGAGCATGGCGTGAAGGTCTTTGTGACCGCAAACACGCTCATGAAGGATAGCGACGTGGCGGGCCTGCCCGATTATTTCGCCATGCTGCAAGACGCGGGTGTCGATGCGGCCATCGTGAGCGATATGGGCGCGCTTTCTGTATGCAAGCGCGTGGCGCCAAAGCTTGAGCTGCATCTTTCCACGCAGGCGTCGTGCATGAATGCCGAAGCCGCGAAGGCTTACCACGACCTGGGCGTGAGCCGCGTGGTGGTGGCGCGCGAAATGAGCCTTTCCGATATCGCCCGCATGCGCGACAACATTCCCGACGATTTGGAAATCGAAGCGTTCGTGCACGGCGCCATGTGCATGGCCTATTCGGGCCGCTGCCTCATGAGTGACTATATGGTGAGTCCCGCGCGCGGTGCGAACAACGGCCATTGCGCGCAGCCATGCCGCTGGAAGTATACGGTCGTGGAAGAAACGCGCCCGGGCGAGCCTTTCTCGGTTATTGAGGAAGACGGCGGCAGTTTTATCATGAGCTCTACCGATATGAACATGCTTTCGCATGTGCGCGAGCTTTCCGAGGCGGGTGTCGACAGCATCAAAATTGAAGGCCGCGCGAAAGGCGCCTACTATGTGGCGTCGGCCGTGAACGCGTATCGCCACGTGCTCGACGGCGAGCCTGCCGATGCGTGGCAGGCCGAGCTCGAAACCACGAGTCACCGACCCTATTCGACGGGGTTCTACTTTGGCTCCCCTGGTCAAAACCAAGGCGTGAAGGAATACGCGCGCGATTATCAAATGGTTGCTCGCGTGATTTCGTGCGGAAAGGCCGCGCCGTCGCCAGCGGCGGATGAGCTGCCGGCCGCGACCGATTGCCGCGCTGCCGAGATTCAGCCGTGGCCTGAAGCCGGGATCGCGGCGCGTCGCCAGGCAATCGCATCGGACCCCTATGCGGAAAAGAAAGGCTGCGTGAGCCTTTCGTTCATCGACGAGCTCGCGGCGTCTCCCGCGCAGGCGCATCGCTCAGTTGCAATGTGTCGCAACCGCTTCTTCGAAGGCGAGACTCTCGAAGTGCTCTCGCCCGGGCGGGGCGTTTTCACGATCAAGCCCACGCGTTTGGTGTGGCACGCAGCCGACGATGCGAACCCCGACGATGTGGAGCGTCGTCGCGAGGGAGTGCTTGCTGGCGCCGATCCGCGGGTTGTGGGCGGAACGCTATGCGCCGTCAACGTCGCGAATCGAACGATGGAGACGTATTCTTTCGATTGCGAGGAAGAGTTGCGCGAAGGCGATATCCTGCGTGTTTTGCGCGCTGGCCAGTGCGAAGGCCGAACAATCGAATAGTGCGCGCGACGGCGGGTTTGGCGTAAATGCAATCGCATGCCGGGCCCGCCGTATTGTTGCCATATGGTCAATACTCGATTTCTCGTGCGTTTCAGGCGGTCCTAAAACGCTCCACCGCGATAAAGCGTTATTATCCATATCGCTTACGTAGGTAGTTTTTGCATCGACCCCTCGATTTCACTCGCGTTTGTGCATCGTGCGCGTGATGGTGTGCCCAGCACGCGGCTAGCCTGTCGCTCGGCCAACCCGTGGTTCGGTACTTGGCCAGCTCGCTGCTCGGCTCGCGGCTGGAAGATGGGGCATGCGTACGTCTCATCGGCGCGGAGGGCGATTCACGGTAAGCCATAAGGAACGAATCGCTGTGCGGCAAGTCGGAAGCGGTGGGTCGAAGCAAAAACGATGGATTGCTTTGCGCAAAGGAGTTCGCATGCACATCATCGATGTTTTTGGCGGCGAGAAGCTGCCCGTTTCGTTCGAAATCTTCCCCCCGAAGGGTGACCTTCCCGTAGAGGAGGCCCGCGAGGTCATTGGCGGTTTGGCGCCGCTTTCGCCTTCGTTCGTTTCCGTGACCTATTCAGCGGGCGGGTCGGGTAATTCTTCGCGTACGGTTGATGTGGCGAAAATGGCGCAAGACGAATACGGCTTGAATATGATGGCCCACCTTACGTGCATGAATGCCGATCGCGCGGGCATCGATTCCGTGCTTGCATCCATGAAGGCTGCCGGCATCGAAAATGTGCTCGCTCTGCGCGGCGATGCGGTGCCGGGGGCGGCCCCGAAAGATTTCAAGTTCGCCAAAGATCTGATTCCCGTTGCGCGCGAGGCTGGCTTTTGCGTGGGCGCGGCGGCATATCCGGAAGGCCATATTGACTGCCTCGATTTCGACGAGAGCATTCGCCATTTGAAGGAAAAGCAGGATGCGGGCGCGCAATTTTTCGTCACGCAGCTGTTTTTCGATAACGATCTTGCGCTGCGCTTTCTCGACGCCGCACATAAGGCGGGCATTACCGTGCCTATCACGTTTGGCATTATGCCGTTCCTTTCGAAGGCACAGATTCAGCGCATGGTGTTCATGTGCGGCGCAAGCCTGCCGTCGCCCATCATCAAGCTGCTCGCGCGTTACGAAGATGACCCGAAGGCGCTGCGCCAGGCGGGCATCGATTATGCGTGCCAGCAGTTCGTGGGCCTTTCGAAGGAAGGCGTCGACGGCTTGCATGTTTACACCATGAATCGTCCCGATATTGCGGAAGCCGCCGTTCAGGCGCTGCGCGATGCGGGCGCGATTGCGTAAAGCTTGGCAGCAAAATGCCTGATTACAGGGTTAATAAGGCTGAAGCGTTGCGCTATTTGGGCTATGCCGGCCAAGAGCTCGATGCCGAGATGGAAGCGCGCATCGACAACAATATCGCGGCATGCGAGCGCGAGGCTCGGCCAGGGTTTGTGTTTCGTTCGTTTCCCGTTGAGGCATGTGCGCAGGGCGTGCGTCTTGTGGGCAGTTCGCTTGTGCTCGAGGGCGCCGATATCGCGCGTCACCTGAAAGGTGCGGCGGAATGCGCCGTTTTGGCCTGCACGCTTGGTGTGGCGAACGAGGCCGCCATGGCACGTCGGAAAGCGCAAAGCGCGCTCGACGCGGCCATTTATGGCGCGGCGGGAAGTTCGCTCGTGGAAAGCGTGGCCGATGCATGCGAGGCGGCCGTGGTGGCCGATGCCGCGAAGCGCGGCATGCGCACGAACTGGCGATACAGCCCTGGCTATGGTGATTTGCCGCTCTCGCTTCAGCCTGAAATCGTGCGCGTGCTCGCGGCGGACAAGCGCCTTGGAATGGTGGCGACGGAATCGAATTTGCTCATTCCCGCGAAAAGCGTCACGGCATTCGTGGGGTTGTTCGATGCGAGCGCGAACCTCGATGAGGTTTCGGGTGTGAAGGCGAGCTGCGAAGGTTGTGCCTGCAAGCAAAGCTGCACGCTGCGCGCCGCCGGCACGCCCTGCTGGAAGCGATAGCGCGAGGGGCGTTTTTCCGATTAGGTACGCGCGTCGTGGCGGGCAATTGCTCGTCATGCTGGACTGCGCCTTAAAACAAAACTTGAATGGCTTCAATAAAGACCATGGCATAGGGGCTGACTCGAGGGTTCCCGAACTGCCTCCGTTTCTCGTGCTCAAGAAAAGGGCAGTTTGTTCCTCCAAGCCAGCCTCTTCGATTTTTTTCGGGCGCCTTTCTGTGCTCTGTCGATTCACGCAATCGCTAAGATTCGCCCCGAACGGCCCGAAGTCGAGTTGCGCTCGATGCATGAAGCGCCTGTTTTCGTACAAGAGAAGGCTCACTTGGCAGACCTGCCGTCAAGGTGCTTATTTCCCCGGGGGTATGCCCCGTGTTATCTCGGACCCATTTCGGCGCCGCTCGTAACGAAATCGTTAAAGGTCGCCCGGCTATGCGTTCCTTTGTGTGCTCCAATAGGGTAGAGTGCTCGTATGTGTATTGTGGCGAGAAGCCTACCCGGCACGCCGTTTCAGGGAAAGGGGAACATCGTGCGCACTATTGGCAAGCGCGAAGTCGAGGATATGGCGGTTGGTGCCGCGGTTCTCGCATCGGGTGGCGGCGGCGACCCGTATATCGGCAAGCTCATGGCCCTTCAGGCCATTGACGAATATGGCCCGTTCCAAATGATGTCGCTCGACGAATTGCCCGATGATGCGTTCGTCTGCGCGTCGCACATGCTGGGCGCGCCCACGGTGCTCGTGGAGAAGGTTCCCAACGGCATGGAAGGCGTGGGCGCAGTTGACGCGCTGGAGAAGCGTCTGGGTCGTAAATTCGACGCCATTATGCCGCTTGAAGCGGGCGGCCTGAACTCCCTTTTGCCGTTCCAGGTGGCCGCGGCCAAGGGCGTGCCTATCGTCGACTGCGACGGCATGGGCCGCGCATTTCCCGAGCTGCGCCATGTGACGTGGACGTTGTTCGATATTCCGGCGTGCCCTGCTGTGGTGTGTGACGAGAAGGGCGACGTGGTTACCGTCGAGGCCGTCGATAATGCCTGGGCGGAGCGCCTTTCGCGCAACGCCGCCATTACTACGGGCGGCAGCGTGTTCATGGCCGACTACGCCATGACGGGCGCGCAGGCCAAAGAGGCTTCCATTCCCGGCACGTCGACCTACTGCGAGCAAATCGGCCGCGCCATCCGCGAGGCCCACGAGCAGAATATCGATCCGCTGCCGGTGATTTTGGATTTGCTCGGCGCGTTCGAGCTGTTCCGCGGAAAGCTTGACGACGTGGCACGCCGCACCGAAGGTGGCTTCGTGCGCGGCTACGCGCATTTCGCGGGCATTGATGACTATGCGGGCCGCGAATGCGAGCTGCGTTTCCAGAACGAGCATCTGCTTGCCAAGTCGGGCGACGAGGTGCTGTGCTCGGCCCCCGATCTTATTGCCGTGCTGGATATTGAAACCGCGCTTCCCATTACCACCGAAGGCATGAAGTACGGTGCGCGTGGCGTGGTCATTGGCATTCCCGTGCATGAGCATTGGCGCAGCGATCGCGGCCTCGAAATCGCTGGTCCGCGCTATTTTGGCTACGACATCGATTTCGTTCCCGTTGAGGAGCGCGTCGCTCAAAACGCAAGCGAGCTGTAAGTTTTTGGATGAGTCAGCGGGGTTCTGGCGCACTGGGTTGTTTGGGGTTCGGTATTTCGTGAAACGGTCGTACGGCCGCGGTCGGGAGTACTGTCCCGCGAATTCCAACGCGTCACGCAAGCTCGCGTCGGCATAGATATATGAAGGGATAGATACGATGTCCAACAAAGACTGGCGTATTGGCATCGACGTCGGCGGCACCAATACCGACGCCGTTGTGCTCGACGAGAATCTGAATCTCATCTCGGCCGTAAAAAGCCCCACGACCGAAGATGTTATGAGTGGAATCAAGAATGCCATGGAAGCCGTGCTTGCTGGCGAGGGCGTCGATCGCGCCCGCATTGGCTACGCGATGCTCGGCACCACGCACTGCACGAACGCCATCGTCGAGCGCAAGCGCCTCGACCGCGTTGCCGTGATTCGCATTGGAGCGCCCGCAACGCGCGCCATTAAGCCCATGATTGACTGGCCGGCGGAATTGCGCGCGGCCATTAACGACCAATGGTTCCTTGTGGGCGGCGGCCATGAGTTCGACGGCCGCGAAATCGCGCCGCTTGACGAGGACGAGCTGCGCCGTATCGCGAACCAGGTGAAGGGCGAGTGCGACAGCGTTGCCATCACAAGCGTGTTCTCCCCGGTCGACGCAAGCCACGAACAGCGCGCCGCGGCCATCATGCGCGAGGCGCTCGGCGACGATTTTCCCATTTCCATCTCGAGCGAAATTGGCAGCGTGAGCCTGCTTGAACGCGAAAACGCCACCATTTTGAATGCGGCGCTTGTCGACGTTGCGAAAACCACGTCGGAGAGCTTCATTGCGGCTCTTGCGGGCGAGGGCATCACCGATGCCGAAGTGTACCTGTGCCAAAACGACGGCACGCTCATGAGTGCTGAATACGCCATGCGCTACCCGATTCTCACCATTGCATGCGGCCCCACGAACTCCATTCGCGGCGCGTCGTTTTTGACGGGCCTGAAAGACGCCGTGGTCGTCGACGTGGGCGGTACCACCACCGACCTGGGCGTTTTGACACACGGCTTCCCGCGCGAGAGCATGCTTGCCGTGGAAATCGGCGGCGTGCGCACGAACTTCCGCATGCCCGACATTATTTCGATCGGCCTTGGCGGCGGTTCGATTGTGCGCCAGCACGAAGACGGCACCGTGACTGTCGGCCCCGATTCGGTGGGCTACCGCGTGACGAAAGAAGCCCTGTGCTTCGGCGGCCAAACGCTTACCGCGACCGACATCGTGGTTGCGGCGGGTGCCGCCGAAGGCGTGGGCGACCCGGCGCTTGTGGCTGATTTGGACCCTGAGCTTGTGAAGAAGGCCCAGGCTGCGATGACCGAGATGGTCGAAAACTGCGTTGACCGCATGAAGACGAGCGCGGGCGATATCGACGTTATCCTTGTTGGCGGCGGCTCCATTTTGGTTCCCGGTGAGCTCGAAGGTGTGGCTCGCGTGCTTAAGCCGAATAACTTCGGCGAGGCCAATGCCGTGGGCAGCGCGATTTCGCAGGTATCGGGCCAAATCGAGCGTGTGTTCTCGCTCGACAAGCTTGGTCGCGCTGAAACGCTCGAGATTGCGAAGGGCTTGGCTACCGAAGAGGCCATCAAGGCCGGTGCCGATCCCGATTCGATTCAAATTGTCGAAGTGGAAGATGTGCCGTTGGCATACCTGCCCGGCAATGCGACCCGCGTGCGCGTGAAGGCTGTCGGCGATTTGAAGATCTAATCGCTTTCATCGTCGCTGTCGTTTCCGCCGTGGTCGTCCGTTTCGCCAACGACCACGGCGGACTACCGTTTCGCCTCCGGCTTTACTATGCGTCCGCCTGGCGGTGCTTAACATTGAAATGAAATGCAAGTTTGAGCACCGACGGTCTAAAGCGAAATGGACAACCGCGTCGGAAACTTCCTCAATGCTGTACTCGCCAGAGCCCATGCTCGCTGACCCTTGGTGCGAACGAATCTTCTGGAAATGATGGGGCATCTCGCTTCGTCGCGACGGGCTTATCTTAGACCGTCGGCGTTCAGATCTGCCTTTTCTATATAATTGAAATGCCGCCAGGCGAGCGATAGCAAACCGCGGTCGTCGATATGCCCGCCGCGGCGAAGCAAGACGGACGAGTTGAGTTGGGCTTTGCCCAACTCTTATTCTTTATCGAAATACTTTAGCACTACAGTGCATTGGAGTGAAAGGAACGCCCCGTGAGATATTTGGGCGAACAAGAAGTCGAAGATATTGCCATGGGCGCTGCTGTCATGGCCTCGGGCGGCGGGGGTAACCCCTACGTGGGCATTCTTATTGCGAAGCAGTGCGTGGCCGATAATGGGCCCATTCCGCTGCTTACGCTCGATGAATTGCCCGATGACGCGCGCGTTGCCGTATCGATGGGCCTTGGCGCGCCCACGGTGCTCGTTGAAAAAGTGCCTGCAGGCCCCGAGCCGGTTTATGCGCTTGAGGCGCTTGAGCGCGAGGTGGGACATACTTTCGATGCGCTCATTCCTTCCGAGGCGGGCGGCTGGAACTCGTTGCATCCTATGCTTCCTGCAGCGCAGCGCCATATTCCGCTGCTCGATGCCGATGGCATGGGCCGCGCATTCCCTGAGTTGCAAATGGTGACGTGGTCGATGTATGGGCAGTCGGCAAGCCCTATTGGCGTGGCTGACGAGCGCGGCAACACGATGCTCGTGCATGCGGCTACGAATAAGTGCGGCGAAGATTTGTGCCGCGGTGCCACGGTGGAAATGGGCGGCAACATTTCGCTCGCGTGCTACGGCATGACGGGCGCCGAGGCCAAGGCGCACAGCGTGGCCGGCACCTATACGCTCTGCGAAAACGTTGGTCGCATTCTGCGTCGCGCTCGCGATGAGCATTCCAACGACATTTCTGAATTGCGCGAAGCGCTTGGTGCGGTGGAGTTGTTCCGCGGCAAGGTGGAAGACGTGGAGCGCCGCACCATCGGTGGGTTTGCGCGCGGTTTGGTTCATTTGGAAGGCATGGACGCCTACAAGGGCGACGTGCTCGACGTGCGTTTCCAGAACGAATTCCTTATCGCCGAGCGCAACGGGGAAGTGGTGTGCACTGCGCCCGACCTTATCGCCATGTTCGATAGCGAAACGCTCACGCCCATCACAGGCGAGGCCTTGAAATATGGCTGCCGCGCCATCGTGCTGGGTATTCCTTGCGCGCCGCAGTGGCGCACGCCCGAAGGTCTGGCTACGGTCGGCCCTGCCGTTTTCGGCTACGAAGGCGTGGAATTCATTCCTGTCGAAGAGCGCTGCAAGCAATAACGTGCGGCAACTGATTGCAGTACGCGGTCTGTGGCGAATTCTCGCCGCGGGCCGCGTTTTGTTTTGCTGGGGGTCTCACTTGGATTATGCCCCGGGTTCGATGGCGAGCGGGAAGACTGGTGTTTGATGCGTGGCGAACCTTCGCCCGTCCTGCGGCGTTAACCGCCTCGAAACACGCATTACACTTCCTTGTAACATGCGTGTCACGTTCGTGAAACGCTGCACCCATACCCTGGAAACACTACATTCGCTACCCAGCCCATGCGGCCGACGCATCGCCACGCGCTCGCCGCGACGAGGCCGCCACGCCTCGGAATTGCCCGGGTTGGGCCAATGGGGGAAATGAGGTGCAGCATGCATTATGCTGAAACGCCGCAGCAGGCGGCCGCCCGCGCATGTGCGCTCGAGAGCCGCGGCTTGCGTGAGGGCGACGTGCGCATTCCCGCCGGATGCGCCATTGCCGGCATCATGGACAAATCGGGTCAGCGTCACGATGGCCGCGACATTCTGAAAGCCATCGCTCTCATGCACGATCGCAGCAATGGCCTGGGTGGAGGCTTCGCCGCATACGGCATTTATCCGGAATACGCCGATTTCTACGCCTTCCATGTGCTCTATGAAAGCCACGAAGCGCGCATGAATACCGAAGCGTATCTCAACGAGCACTTCCTCTCTGAAAAACAGGAGCGCATTCCCACCGCTACGGTGAAGGCGATCAAGAATCCGCCCGACACCTGGCGCTATTTCCTTACGCCGCACCCGTCTCACCACGAGCTCGAGCTGGGCGAATTCGATGAGCAGGAATACGTCATGCAGTGCGTGTTCTATATCAACGCGCATATCGACGGAGCGTTTGTCGCGAGCTCGGGCAAGAACATGGGCGCCTTTAAAGGCGTGGGCTATCCCGAAGAAATCGGCGAGTACTACCGCATCGACGAATACAAGGCCTGGCTGTGGACCGCGCACGGGCGCTTTCCTACCAACACGCCTGGCTGGTGGGGCGGCGCGCATCCGTTTACGCTTCTGAACTGGTCCATCGTTCATAATGGCGAGATTTCCAGCTATGACACCAATCGCCGCTACGTCGAGCAATTCGGCTACGATTGCGCGCTGCAGACCGACACCGAGGTCATCACCTATCTGTTTGACCTGCTCGTTCGCCGTCACGGCTTCTCTCAGGAAATGGCTGCGCATATCATGGCCGCCCCTTCATGGGACGCCATCGACCGTATGTCTCCCGAGCGCGCCGAATTCGAAACAGCGCTGCGCTGCGTGTACTCCGACGCGCTCGTGAACGGCCCGTTCTCGGTCATTCTGGGGTCCGAGGAAGGCCTGCTGGCACTCAACGACCGCCTGAAGTTGCGCGCGTTGATGGTTGGCGAGAAAGACTCCATGGTGTATTTGGCCAGCGAGCAAGCGTCCATCGAGCTTGTGTGCCCCGATGTCGAAAACGTGCGCTCCATTGAAGGCGGCGTGCCGTTCGTGGTGCAGCTCGACGAGGTCGCGCGAGCCAAGCAGAACGCTGCCGCCGAAAACGAGCCCGACATCCATCAGCAAACGCGCATCACCCGAAAGGAGGCCTAAGCCATGCTCGATTTCACGTATCCGCGCTACAAGGTTGAACGCGACCCCAACCAGTGCATTCAATGCGGTGTGTGTGCGCGCCAGTGCGCCAACGAGGTGCACACGGTCGATACCGACTTGGGCCGCGTGATTGCCGATCACAAGAAGTGCGTGAACTGTCAGCGCTGCGTGGTCATGTGCCCCACGAACGCGCTTGCCATTACGAATTGGCCCCAGGTTGGCAACGGTTCGAACAACTGGAACCTTGCCGCCATGCAAGATATCGCTAAGCAGGCCCAAACCGGCGCCGTGCTGCTTTCTTCCATGGGCAACCCCCAGCATTATCCGATTTATTGGGACCATCTGTTGCTCAACGCGAGCCAGGTCACCAATCCCTCCATCGACCCGCTGCGCGAGCCCATGGAAACCCGCGTGTTTTTGGGCAGCCGCCCCGAGGCGCTGCGCATCAATGAGCGCGAGCGCAAGGTGGTCTCGCCGATGCCGCCTCGCATCAAGCTCGACGTGCCCATCATGTTTTCCGCTATGAGCTTCGGCTCCATTTCCTTGAACGCGCAGAAATCGCTTGCCATGGCCGCCGAGGAACTGGGTACGTATTTCAACTGCGGCGAAGGCGGTTTGCATAAAGACCTCGAGAAGTATGGCAAGCATGCCATCGTGCAGGTGGCGTCGGGCCGTTTCGGCGTCGATATGCACTATCTCGAAACTGCCGCCATGATTGAAATCAAAATCGGCCAAGGCGCAAAGCCAGGCATTGGCGGACACCTTCCGGGCGAGAAAATCAACGACGAGGTTTCTCGCACGCGCATGATTCCGAAGGGAACTGACGCCATTAGCCCCGCGCCGCACCATGACATTTACTCCATTGAGGATTTGCGCCAGCTCATTTTCAGCTTGAAGGAGGCCACGCGCTACACCAAGCCCATTTCGGTGAAGGTGGCCGCCGTGCACAACGTCGCGGCAATCGCGAGCGGCATGGCCCGTGCGGGCGCCGACGTGATTGTGGTCGACGGCTTCCGCGGCGGAACGGGTGCGGCGCCGGCACGTACGCGCGATAACGTGGGCATTCCCATCGAGCTCGCGCTTGCGAGCGTTGACCAGCGTCTTCGCGACGAGGGCATTCGCTCTCGCGTGAGCTTGGTTGCGGCGGGTTCCATTCGCAACTCGGCCGATATCGTGCGCGCCGTCGCCTTGGGTGCCGACGCCGTGTATTGCGCGAGCTCTGCGCTTATCGCGCTTGGGTGCCATCAGTGTCAGGCGTGCGCGGGCGGCAAATGCAATTGGGGCATCGCGACGCAGCGTGTCGATCTCACGAAGCGCCTCAACCCTGAAATTGGCGCCGAGCGCGTCGTGAATTTGGTTCGTGCGTGGAACCACGAGGTTCAGGAACTCATGGGCGGCATGGGCATCAACGCCATCGACAGCCTGCGCGGCAACCGCCTTATGCTGCGCGGCGTGGGTCTGAACGAGAAAGAACTCGAGATTCTGGGCGTGAAATACGCAGGGGAGCAGTGATGGGGATGAAGAGGATTTACGCGATTCCCGAATGGTGCGTGAATTGCCGCCGTTGCGAAGTGGCGTGCAAGGCGCAGCATTCGCCATGGCCGGGCAATATCGTGAAGGCGTTTACGCTTGCGGGCGATGAAATCTACAATCGCGTGCGCGTTGAAGGCGACAATATTGTGAGCTTTGCCGCGAACTGCCGCCACTGCGCCAAGCCGAAGTGCGTAGAGAGCTGCATTTCAGGCGCCATGCAGCGCGACCCGATAACCGGCGTGGTCACGAGCGACCCGGTGCGTTGCGTTGGCTGTCGCACGTGCGTGAGCATGTGTCCGTTTGGCGCCATTACAGTGGTTCCGGCTCCGTCGGGCGTGAAGCCCATTGCCCTGAAGTGCGATTTGTGCGGCGACGGCGCGGGAACTCCGGGCGAGCCGAGCTGCGTTGCCGCTTGCCCGAACCGCGCGCTCATTTACGTGGAAAGCGAGGCGATGTAGCATGGCGCACCATACGTGTGATTTCCTGATCATCGGCAATTCTGCGGCAGGCGTTACCGCGGCGGAATTCCTTTCTGTGGCCGCGCCGGGCAAAAGCATCATCATGATTTCCCATGAGCCCTACCATTGCTATGGCCGACCGCTCATTTCGTATTTGCTCGAGGGCAAAACCGATCGCGAGCACCTTGACTACAAGCCGGCCGATTTCTACGAGAAGCGCGGTATCGAAACGCTGTTCGGCGCTGAATTTGAAGCCGTGGCGCTCGATGCCTCCGCCCATGAAGTGACGCTTGCGGGTGGGGAAGAGATCTCCTACGGGAAATGCCTGCTCGCTACGGGCTCTGTTCCTTTCGTGCCGCCCATCGCCGGCATGGAAGGCCACACGAATGTGCATACCTTCATCACGCTCGATGATGCGCTGGCGGCCTGGGACGACGTACGCGAGGCAACCAGCCGAGCCCATGCGGAAGGGCGCGAAAGCCGCGTTGTGGTGATTGGTGGCGGTCTTATTGGCATGAAGGCGGCCGAGGCGCTGAGCCACCATGCCGACCGCATCGACGTGTTCGATCGCAGCCCGCGCATTTTGCCAGCCGTGCTCGATGCCGATGGCGCCGCAGTTGTTGAGCGCCTGGTGGAGCCATATGGCATTTACTGCCATCGTGGCATGTCGGTCGACGAGATGCTCGGCGAAGGCGAGCGTGTGACGCATGTGCGCTTGACCGACGGCACCGACGAGGCGTGCGACATGGTTATCGTCGCGGTTGGTGTGCGTCCGGCGAGCAAGCTTGCCGTTGAGGCGGGCGCCGAGCAGGGTCGCGGTCTTGTATGCGGGCCCGATTTGCAAACGAGCCTTGCCGATGTGTATGCCGCGGGCGATGTGACCCAGGTGACCGATACGCTCGACGGCAGCGAGCGTCCGCTGGCGCTGTGGCCCAACGCCGTTCGCCAGGGCCGCATTGCCGCCATGCATATGGCGGGCGTGCCCGGTGCGCTTCCCGATGAGGGCAGCTTTGCGGTGAATGCGGTCGATTTCTTCGACGTGACGCTTTTGACCTCGGGAATCATCAATCCGCCAGCCGATGGCGACTTTGACGTTCGCGTAGAAGTCGAAGGCGACGAGTATGTGAAATTCGTCATGCGCGACGGCAAGCTTGTGGGCTACGTGCTTCTGAATCGACCCGATAATGCGGGCATGTACACGGCCATGATCGAGCACGGCGTGCCCGTGGCGTCGCTTGCCGCCGATACGTTTGATCGCGTTCCTCTCAACATCGATTTCCCGCAAGGGGCTGCGCGACTGCATCGCGGCTACCCCTCGACGCTCAACGCGCTCGGCTGGCCCAAAGCAGAAGGCGAGGAATAACATGGCAGAATTCGGAAACCTTCCCACGACTGAACCTATTGTCGAAAAGCTCGACGAAAAAACGGTGGTCACGCTCGGCACTGTGCATTTCACTGAAGGCAATGCGGCGGTGCGCGCGGCACTTGAAGACGCCGACGTGGTGGAGCTGCGCGAAACGTTCGCCCAACGTTACCTCGGGTGCGGCATGCCCGCGGGCAAGCGGCTCGAGATTCACGGTGTGCCCGGCAACGACATGGCCTGCTACATGGACGGCGGCGAAATCGAGGTCTTCGGCAATGCACAAGACCAGGTCGCCAACACCATGAACGACGGTGATATCGTGATTCATGGACGCGTGGGCGATGCAGCGGGCTACGGCATGCGTGGCGGCCGTATTTTGGTGCGCGACGGATGCGGTTGGCGTGTTGGCATTCACATGAAGCAATACGGCGACAAGGCGCCGGCCATTGTGATCGGCGGCGATGCGGGCAGCTTTTTGGGTGAATACATGGCAGGCGGCGTGATCGTGCTCATGGGCACGGCGGGCCCGTACTTGGCGACGGGCATGCATGGCGGCGTCATCTACCTGAAGCATGTGCTCGACGAGCGCGATATTCCCGCGGGCCTGGTGCAAGAACCGGTCGACGAGCACGACTGCAAGGTGCTCGCGCGCCTGCTCGGAGAATACAACGAGAAATTCGCTGAAGAAATTGGCGGTCCGGTCGATGTCACGGGTGAAGGGTTCTATCGACTTCGCCCCGCAAACAGCCGCCCCTACGCCAGCATGTACGCAAACTGATGCTGCGCCGTTCTGACGAATGGCGCACTTGAGCGACGCTGCACGGGATTCTGGCGGTGTGTTTCGTAGCCAGCTGAGCTGGCTACGCCCGCTCGGGCGCGGAAGTTTGGGATTGAATATGCCGTTTGGGCATATTCAATGGCTCGCGTACCGAAGTACGCGTCGCCTCGGTCTCGCTCGAACTGCACTCGCCAGAATCCCGCTCGCTGACTTTGTTCGTCCAGCGGCGGCTCGTTTTGACCATTCTATCGGCCCGCGACAACGTGGCGACCGCGTGGCCGTTTTGGCCGGGAGAGCCTTGCGCCTCCCGGCCCTTCTTGTATCTGGCCGTAAACTTCTTGGGAAACTCGCACGTTTCGTGAAGGTGTGCTGAATTCCATGAATTCGCGGCATTTCCGCGGGATACTCGTTGCTCACGTGCGGAAATAGCGCGTGAAGAACTACCCAAGGAGCATATATCCATGCCTCAGGCATCTGCGAAATCGAATATCGGCCAATCGGGCAAAACCAACGAACCCATTTTCACGCCGCGTTTCATCGCTGGATTCGCGGTGAATTTCATTCTCTATATGCAATATTACGCGCTCATGGTTGCCATGGCGGGCTATTCGGCCATGCAATTTGCGGCCGGAGCCACCGAGGGCGGCTTCACGGCGAGCGTGTTCATTTTGGGCGCGCTGTGTTCACGTTTGTTCTTCGGCGGCGTGATTGACAAAATCGGCCGCGGTCGCGTGCTTGTGGCATGCATGACGGGCGAGGTTGCCTGCACGCTTTTATACCTGGCATTCGAACATGTGCCGGCCATTGGCGTATTCATCGTGCTGCGCTTTTTGCATGGTGCGTTTTATGGCCTGTCGCAAACGACGGTCACGTCCATCGTGAGCAGCGTCGTGCCGTTTTCGCGCAAGGGCGAGGGCGTGGGGTATTACATGCTTTCAGTTACGCTCGGCGCAGCGCTCGGCCCCTTGATGGGCTCGGCGTTTTCGAATTCCAGCAATTTCGATGCGCTCTTTATCGCGTGCCTGGGCATGATTGCTGTGGGCTATATCGCGGCAATTGGTGTAGTTTTGCCTGGTCGTAAGCAGCGCGCAGAAGCGGCCGGGGCGAAGCGTGGTGCCGAATGCGAGCCCGTGGAAACCGCCAAGGCTGCCGGCGCGCGCGAAGCGGTCGGCGAGGCGAAATTGGAAGGGGCGACCAATGCGGCCGCAGTGGCTGGCGAGGCCGGATCGGCTGGCGAGGCTGGTGAGACGAAGCGCGACGGTTCGCGCGATTCGAACAGGCCCGTGAAAAAGCACAAGCTCAGTCTGGCGAATTTCATCGAGGTGCGCGCGCTGCCCGTGTCAATCTCCATTATGGTGGGGTATCTCGCGTATGGCACCCTCATCACGTATATCAATCCTTACGCGGCCGAGGTGGGACTTACGGGCGCCGCGAACTTTTTCTTCGTGTCGTATTCCGTCGCCATGTTCGTAACGCGTCCGTTCACGGGGCGCTGGTTCGATTCGGCCGGCGACAAGGGCATTATGACCTTGGGCTTCGTTTGCCTTGGTGTGAGCATGCTCATTATGGGTATCGCGCAAAATGGTGCCATGCTGCTCGTATCGGCGGCGCTTTCCGGCGTGGGCGTTGGCTCGGTGCAGCCCAACGGCCTTGTGCTCGCTATGCGCCGCAGCCCCGATGAGCGTCTTACTGCTGCGAATTCCACGTATTTCGTGCTGCTTGACGTGGCCATTGGACTGTGCCCGTTTTTGGTGGGCTGGATTGCGCCCGCGTTCGGCTATCGTGCGCTGTTTCTCGTCATGGTGCCCGTGGTGGCGGCGAGCTACATCGTGTACATGGCGTTTCGCCGCGCCGGCCTTATCGTCGCAAAGAAGAAGTAGTGCGCTTTTGGCGGCTGCTATCGTGTGAAGCGAGATGTTGGCGGTGACCTCACCGCGCAATGCGACCAAGGCGATTGCGCTCGCTGCGTTTCTCATGGCGCGCTGTTTTCGCTGACGTTACGCCCTATCGTCTTCCTTGTTGCATTGGGCGATAAGGAAGTCTTTCAAAAGCTGGACGTGTTCAGGGTGAGTGGCATTGTCGTTTGCGTACATCAGCAAATCGCATGTGAAGCCTGACAGGGGCACGACGACGGAATCGAGTCCGAGGCTGAGGCTGTAGCCCCGATAGGGAATAACGTCGATGAATCCTGCCCCCTCGTGCGTGGCGGCGTGAAGCGCTGTAATTACGTCTGGCGCAGCGCTGAACCTCAAGGGTATGCCCGCCCTTTCTGCTGCTTGCAATATGGGGGCCGAGGTGTTGGCGAATCCGGTGAGCTCCATGCCGGAGACATCTCGCAGCGAGAGTTCTTTGCGTGTCGCCAGGGGATTATTCTTCGACATAGATATGCCTATGTCCCACGTGATTAGGGTAGTTGCTGAATACTCAGAGCGATTTTCAGCATCTAAGTTAAGCGCGAGGTCGGGCAATTCAGAGGAAACGAGTGCATGCATCTCGGCGTCATTCGCGGCCATGTGTTCGACTATGTTGATGTTTGGGAAAGCCTGAGAGAAGTCGGAGAGGGTGTCTCGGAGGCTCGGGAGCAAAAACGGAAAAAACGTCGCGGGGTAGGCGACATTAAGTGAGACATGTTGGCATGCGAGCGCTTTTACGTGTCGTAGCGCTTCGTCGGCCATGCTCACTGCGGGTTTAATTTCTTGAGCGAACGTCGTCCCTGCTTTTGTGAGCGACAGATGATTATGGCTGTTTTGAACGAGGGGCGCTCCGATTTCGCATTCGAGCGCGCGGAGGGCCTGGCGCATTGCTTGTCTTGAAATGAGACAACGTTCGGCGGCCTTTGTATAGTTCAGCGTTTCGGAAACCGCCAGAAAATATCGAAGTTGGCTTAATTCCACGGCTGCGCCCTTTCGTAATGCCGTTTCTTAAACGCAAGCTCTGCTTGCGTTTTGCGGCAAGTATATATCCTTTTTTCACAGGTGTGAAGCCCATATAGTCTTGCGATGCGAAGGCGATTCCGGCGAAGGGCTGGTCGCGTTTCGCGTGTTGCAAGGAGGAAAATATGCACAATGAAGGATTGAGTCGCCGTAATTTCTTCAAGGGCGCAGGCGTTGCTCTTGCTGGCGCCGCTGGCGCGGCCGCGCTTTCTGGCTGCGCGCCCGCCGCAAGCCAGAATTCGGCAGACGGCGATGCCAAAGGTGCGTCGGCGTCGAAGGCCGATTGGCTTGGCGAAGCTCCGCAGTTCAGCGATTCCGACGTGAAGGAAACCTACGATACCGAGGTTCTCGTCGTCGGTGCTGGCACGTCGGGCATTTTCGCGGCATGCTCCGCTGTCGAAAATGGCGCGAAATGCATCTGCATCGAGAAGGTTGGCGAAGACGCGGTGTCTGACGGCGTTCGCGATACGCTCGGCGCTCTTAATAGCTCGCAGCAGCAGGCCGATGGCGCTAATCCGAATCGTTTCGACGTCATCAACGAAATGGTTCGCCAGGCAAATGGCTACGGCGACGATCGTCTGTATGCCGTGTGGGCTGACAATTCGGGCGAGGCCATTGACTGGTATACCGAGCGCTTGGCAGAGAACGATACGGTCTTTGCGCATGAGGTTGACGACCATACCAACCATATGCGCTTTCCCACCTATGACGTGGGACATTCCGTTCAGTGGAAGGGTCCCGAGTATTCCACGAGCTATACCGCCGGCATTCTTATGGAGTACGGTAAGGGTCTGGGCCTTGAGGTTCATCACGATACCGCGTTGCAGTGCCTCATCAAAGATGAGACCGGTCGCGTAACGGGCGCGTATGCCAAGCAGGGCAACGACGTTGTTCGCTACAATGCGAGCAAGGGCGTGATTATGTGCACGGGCGGTTACGCGTCCAACATGGATATGCTTGAGGCGCTGCAGCCTGAAACCGTGAAGCTCATCGGCATCAACAGCGCGTTCCCGGGTGTCACCGGCGACGGTATCAAGGCATGCCTGTGGGCAGGCGGCGTGATGGACGATTGCCATGCGGGCGTGCTTTTCGACCGAGCGGCGGTTGAACCTGACGCGACCGATGCCGCGAATGGCCAGTTGTTCTGGATGGGTAGCCAGCCCTTCTTGAAAGTCAACTTGGATGGCGAGCGCTTTACCAACGAATCTGGCTGCTACGACCATATTCTGCATACGTCGTTGAACCTGAAGGGTTCAACGTATTGCACCGTGTGGGACGCTAACTATGCGGCAGACATCGAGCGCTTCGACACGCATGGCTGCTCCCGCCTGTTCCCTCATGCGAACGGAACCGCGCCGGTCATGCCTCTCGTCGTCATTGACAGCATGAACCAAGATCTGATGGACAAGGGTTACATCGTTGAGTCCGACACCATCGAGGGCTTGGCTGAAAAGCTCAACATTCCCGCTGATGCTTTCGCGAAAACGGTTGCTCGCTACAATGAGCTTGCCGATGCGGGCGATGACCCCGACTTTGGAAAAGAGGCGTATCGTTTGAGCCATATGGACACGCCTCCGTTCCGTGGCGTGCGCCAGCATGGCGGCTACTTCATTTCGACGCTTGACGGCGTGAAGATCGATACCGATATGCACGTCATCGACGAGCATGGTGAAGCCATTCCGGGCTTGTATGCCGCAGGCGACTGCTCGGGCAGCTATTTTGGCAATAGCTATGTGAACTTGCTTTCCGGCGCTGCTGCAGGTCGTTCGGTCACGTTTGGCCGCCTCGCTGGTAAAAATGCTGCGAAGGACATCGCGTAATCGCGAGGCCCCAAGCGCTATCTCATCTTCTATAACCCTCCCTGAAAAGGCCGAAGCTCTTGTGCTTCGGCCTTTTTGCTGCGCACGGGAGTTTTGCCGCGATGGGCGTCAATCGCCCGTCGCGTGTTGAAAGCGCGAGCGCGTCGATGGCGACTGGCATCGCGCACGCTACGATGACAGCGATGATTCGTGTTGCCCGGTCGGAGTGTTGGAAATCGCGAATCTTGCAAAGTTACTTTGCAAGAAAAAGAGGAATCTTGCAAAGTAGAACTGCAAGAATTACAATTTCTTGCAAAGTAGAACTGCAAGATTGGAGCTTAGCATGCCGTTTAACGCTCTTGTCCAAGAGAAAATTTTGGATTTCGAACAGCTCGGCATTCCTGAGGTCTTTGAGCGAGACCTTCGCCTTTTGCCTATTCAAAAACCTGCGCGGAACAACCTTGCGCAGATAGTTGTCGGCACGCGCCGTTGTGGGAAAACGTACAGGCTCTTTCAGGAAATGCACGATGTCGTTGCCGCAGGCTATGATCCTCGCACCATTCTTTATTTCAACTTCGAGGATGAACGGCTCAAGCCCTATTCCTCTGAACTTCTTTCCGACGTGCTCGATACATTTTTTGCGCTTCATCCCATCGCCAAGGAAACAGGCTGTTTCCTCTTTTTCGACGAAATTCAAGAAGTGCCCGATTGGAGCGTGTTTTTGCGTCGTGTTATTGATTCCAACGAGGTCACCGTTTACGTAACGGGTTCTTCGTCAAAGATGCTTTCGGCGGAGTTGGCTTCGGGGTTTAGGGGGCGTTCTCTTTCTCGCGAGCTCTTTCCCTTGAGTTTTTCCGAGTTCGTGAGGCATACGACAGGGCGATCGATTGGGCAAGCGGCGGCATGCTCCTCGACCGATGCGGCGGTGCTGAGGGGCGCGTTGCGCGACTATTTGCTGCGTGGCGGATATTTCGCTGCGCTCGCGCTTTCGGCCGCAGACGGCATGATGCTCATGCAGGAATATGCATATCGCACGGCGGCAATGGATGTAATTGAGCGCTACAACTTGCGCGCTCCGCAAGTCGCTGTGAGCTTTCTTTCTCGTTGCCTCGCTTCGTCAGGGCGAGAGCTGTCGGTGAATAAAATCGCCAACGAATTCAAGAGCCGCGGCGTCTCAACTTCGCGCGAGACGCTATCGAGTCTCCTCTCGTATTATGAAGAGGCATACTTGCTCTTCTCGCTGGGGGACCTTAATCGCTCGCTGGCTGATAATTCGCGGTCGAGTTCGAAGGTCTATGCTGTCGACCCTGGCATGTTCGCGGCGTTCTCGAGGGCAGCGAGCAAAGAGGACGGACAGCGGCTTGAAACGGCTGTCTTCAACAAATTGCGCCGCGAGGCGCCGATTGTCCGCTCGGGCTCTCTCGCCCGATTGGCGTTTGAACATGAGGGGAAATCGCACGAAGTCGACTTCGTAATGGGGGATGCCCTGCTCGGAGACGTGTTCCAGTTGATTCAGGTGAGCGTAGATTTGACTAATCAAAAAACACGCAAGCGAGAGATCTCTGCTCTCCAGGCCGCAATGGAGAAATATGGAATCGACGAATCCGTGATTATCACAATGGACACCGAAGAAACGGCGGAAACCGAATCTGGAATAATCCATGTTGTACCGGCATGGAAATGGTTGCTCGACTGATGGCGTGCCTAATGCCTAATATCGGTGGTTTGCTCTATAGCGCCTGGTCGGGCGCGTTGGGGAGGGCGTGGGCTTGGCCAAGAGCGTACGCACGAGCCGAACAGCCCGGTGAACTGTTCGTGCGAGCCCAGTTATCGTCTCTCGGCCAAGCCCACGCCTCCCAACGCGCAAAAGGGGCGCCTTCGTTTGCATATCTCCACTTCCTTGTGGATTTCTCTTGCATTGCGCCTGCAAGGTCGTATAATGCCATGGTTTCTATATTTCACATGTCCGAGCGACCTAGCGCCGCGAGTGGCCACCGAAAAAGGCTGCGGTGTCGGGGATGACCTCGGGCAGACGCTTAACGAATGGAGAATGACATGGCGAAAATCAGCGTCAAGTCCCTGCTCGAAGCAGGCGCTCACTTCGGTCACCAGACCCGTCGTTGGAACCCCAAGATGAAGCCGTACATCTTCGGCAACCGTGGTGACATCTACATCCTCGACCTCAAGCAGACCCTCGTCGGTCTCGACCAGGCTTATACCTTCGTCGAGAACACCGCTGCCAAGGGTGGCACGGTTCTGTTCGTCGGCACCAAGAAGCAGGCTCAGGAAGCTGTCGCTACTCAGGCTGACCGCTGCGGCATGCCTTACATCAACGCTCGCTGGCTCGGCGGCATGCTCACCAACTTCGTGACCATTCGCTCCCGCGTTCAGCGCATGGAAGAGCTCGAGGCCATGGAGTCCGACGGCCGCATGGAAGTTCTGCCCAAGAAGGAGCAGATCCTGCTCAAGAAGGAACTTGCCAAGCTGCAGACCAACCTCAACGGCATCCGCAACATGAAGAAGCTCCCCGACGCCATCTTCGTTGTTGACACCAACCGTGAGCAGCTCGCTATCCACGAGGCCAAGCGTCTTGGCATTCCCGTGGTGGGCACCCTCGACACCAACTGCGACCCCGACGACGTCGAGTTCGGCATTCCTGCCAACGACGACGCCATCCGTTCGGTCAACCTGCTCTGTACCTTCGTTGCCGACGCTGTGATCGCCGCTACTGGCGCTCCCGTCATCGAAGAGCAGATGGCCGCTGAGGCCCAGGCTGCCGAAGCTGCCGCCGAAGTTGCTGCTGAGTAATTAATTTACGCATACGTCGAAAGCCCTGCGCTTTCTACCAATACGTAGAGGTCGGGCCCTGTTTCTAAAGAGCGAAGCGGGGCCCGTTTTTCCAAGAGAGAACTTGAGAAAGGAACCGCAAAGATGGCAAACATCACCGCTTCCATGGTCAAGGAACTGCGCGAAATGACCGGCGCAGGCATGATGGAGTGCAAGAAGGCCCTCGCTGAGGCCGACGGCGACATGGACGGCGCCGTTGACGTTCTGCGCACCCGCGGCCTTGCCGCTGTTGCCAAGAAGGCTGGCCGTGCCACCAACGAGGGCACCGTTATGGCTCTGGTTTCCGAGGACGGCAAGACGGGCGCTCTCGTCGAGCTCAACTGCGAGACCGACTTCGTCGGCATGAACGAGAAGTTCAAGGCTTACGCCGAGAAAATCGCTCGCGCCGCTATCGCCAACAAGCCTGCCGACCTCGATGCCCTGAAGGCTTCCGAGATTGACGGCGAGACCGTTGAGGCCGTTGTCGCTGACTGCATCCACGTGATGGGCGAGAACACCCAGCTCGCTCGCTTCGCTACGATCGAGGCCGACGCTGTGTGCTCTTACATCCACATGGGCGGCAAGATTGGCGTTCTGGTTTCCTTCGCCACCGAGGGCGTTGACACCACCGCTGCCGAGTTCGCTCAGTGCGGCCGCGACGTTGCCATGCAGGTCGCCGCTGTCGATCCCATCGCGACCTCTCGCGAAGAAGTTTCTCCTGCCGTCGTTGAGCATGAGATGGGCATTTACAAGGCTCAGGCTGCCGAGTCCGGCAAGCCCGAGGCCATCCAGGAGAAGATGGCTGCTGGCCGTCTGCAGAAGTTCTACAAGGAGCAGTGCCTTGTTGAGCAGGTGTTCGTGAAGAACTCCGACCAGACCGTCAGCGAGTACGTTGACTCCGTCGCCAAGCAGCTCGGTGGCTCCATCAAGGTCACCGGTTTCAAGCGCTTCGCTCTTGGCGAGGCTGTCGAATAATCGATATGCTTATGGTGCCGGCCTTCGGGCCGGCATTTTTTGTTTAAACCCCAATCGTGCATTTCATGATTGGGGTTTGCTGCTTTGCAGTGGGGGTTTTCTTGTTTCAAGGCTCGACCCTTTTATGCAATCGCTGTTCGTGCGACAATAACAGCTTGCATACACGCCGCCGTATCATCGAGCGGCGCCAACGATTGCGGAGGTAATCTTATGGCAAAAGAGAAAATCGTCGTCGAGGGCGGAACCCCGCTTGCAGGCGAAGTTTATATTTCAGGTGCGAAGAATTCTGCCCTCAAGCTTATCGCCGCAGCCCTTTTGGGCCAGGGCGAAAGCGCCATTCACAATGTGCCTCTTATTTCTGACATTGTGGTTATGTCCAAAGTCATTGAAACCCTTGGCGGCAGCGTTCGCCGCGATGGCCATACGCTGCATGTCGACACCGCGGGCGTTGACACGTGGGAAACTCCCTATGAGTTGGTTTCGAAGATGCGCGCATCCATTTCGGTGCTCGGTCCGCTGGTAGCTCGCTTCGGCAAGGCTCGCGTCGCGATGCCGGGCGGCTGCAATTTGGGCGCCCGTAAAATCGATATGCACATGGTAGGCATGGAGGCGCTCGGCGTTCATTTCCATACCGATCACGGCTATATCGAAGCAAGCACGCCCAATGGCCTGCACGGCGCGTACGTCGCGCTCGATTTCCCGAGCGTGGGTGCGACGGAAAACACGATGATGTGCGCGGTGACGGCGGAAGGCCAAACCGTTATCGAAAACGCTGCTCGTGAGCCCGAAATCGAGGATCTCGCGAACATGCTCAATGCCATGGGCGCTCGCATTTCGGGCGCGGGCACGGCGGAAATTATCATCGACGGCGTGGAGCTTTCAAGCTTGCATCCATGCGAGCATCGTACGGTTGGCGACCGCATTGAGGCGGGCACGTTCCTTGTGGGCGGCGCGCTTACGGGCGGCCCCGTTACCGTGCGCGGCATTGACCCGAGCTTCTTGCGCATGGCGCTTATGAAGCTTTCCGCAATGGGCTGTTCTGTCGATGTGGGAGACGACTCCATTACGGTTTCGCGCAAGGGCCCTCTTCTGCCTACCGACATCCAAACATTGCCGCACCCTGGCTTCCCTACCGATTTGCAGGCGCAATTCATGCTGCTCGCTTCGGTCGCCGAGGGCAATTCCGTGATTACCGAGAACGTGTTTGAGAACCGCTTCATGTTTGCCGCCGAAATCGGACGTATGGGCGCCGAGATTACCATCGAAGACCACCATGCGGTTGTTGAAGGCGTGCCCTCGCTGCAGGGCGCAAGCGTGAAAGCGACCGACTTGCGTTGCGGCGCTGCGCTCGTGCTTGCGGGTATTTTCGCTGAAGGCGAGACCGAAGTGCACAATATTTATCACATCGACCGCGGCTACGAAGACTACGTGGGCAAGCTTTCGGGTCTGGGCGCGAATGTGCGCCGCGTTCCCGACGATGACGATATCGACTGGTAGCGCAGGTGTTGCATGTCGCGTAAACCATCGAGCTACAACTACAAGCGATTGTCGGACCGCGTGCGCGAATCGACGATTGAGACGCATGTGTCGGCGCCACGCCCTTCGGTTGGCCATCGCAAGGGTGCGAACCAGCGTTACGCGCGTTCTGCCGTGCGTGGCGAAATCCATCAGGTGCTGCCGAACACCACGACGCGTGAAGACCGCTTTGCCTATGAGGCCCGCATGAATCGCCGCTCGTATGTCGAGCGAAATGTCGCCATTGGCCGCAGGCGTAAAATCGCGCTCGCCGCTGCACTCGCGGTGCTTATCGTGATCGTCGCCTGCGTTGTTGCGTCGGTGGTTTTCGTGAATGGCATCAACTCGCGCCTCGTGCTGGACGATTCATCGCTGAAATCGGCGCTCGTCGCCGATTCGGGCGAGGGCAAGGCAACCTATTCGCTGCTTTGCGCCGATTTCGACGATGGCGAAGACGGCGCCTCTCCCGACGCGATTGTCGTTATGCGCACCGATCCCGAGGCGAATACCGCCTACGCGATTTCACTTCCTTCGAACACGCGCGTGTCGACCAGCAATTCCTCGCGCACCTCGTTGGGCGAAATTCGTGCTGCTGAAGGCGATGGGGCCCTGGTCAATGCCGTGAACAGTTTGCTCGGCGTGAAGCTGTCGCATTACGCGACGCTTGATGCGCAGAGTTTTTCCGACCTTGTCGATGAGCTTGGCGGCGTCGAGGTGAATCTTCCAGAAGATATCTCCGATGCCCAGGCAGGCGATATGGCGCTTTCCGCTGGCGAGCAGGTTTTGAATGGCGAGCAGGCGGTTTTCGCGTGTCGCGCGGATGATTACGCCGTGAACGCCGAAGAGACGCGTGGCAAGGTGCAAGCGCTCGTGGCGACGGGCCTTATGCAAAAGGCCACGTCGATTGAGGGCGGCATCGGCTTCTTTATGCGCATGGATGGCTTCGCGAATCTTGTGCAAACCGATATGGATGTAAAGGCGATAGGCGCGTTCCTCGAGAGCATTCGCTCCATTCCTGCCGAGAACATGCAGGTCGCGTCGCTGCCTACGTATTCGGCGCAGTCGAGCGGCAAAACGTATCAGGTTCCCGTTGACGATGCGATTGCGGAAATGATGGAGCGCATTCGAGCTGGCGAGACGCCGCAGGCCGCTGCTGCTGATGTGCTTGGGTCCATCGATGCGGGTTCCTATACAGTGTCGGTGTTCAATGGCGGCGACGTCGTGGGCGCCGCCGCTGAAGCGGCCGATATGTTGCGCCAGGTTGGGTTCAACGTGACCGATACGGGCAACACTTCGATGCAGGTGTATGACGAGACGCTCGTTGTGTATGGCGAATCCGACAAGGAAGACGCCGCGAACGCCGTGGTCGCCGCCCTTGGCATTGGCCGCACGTTGCAAGATACCGTCCACTATTCGTTCGACACGAATATCTACGTCGTGATTGGCAAGGACTGGCGCACGGTGCTTGCCGCTCGCAACGAAACGGTCGATGAAGATGGCAACATCGTCTCGCTTTCGGAATCGACCGCGTCAAACGCTGCGCGTGACAGCTCGAGCGCGAGCGCTTCGGATGATTACGATGCCGATGCGAACGATGCCTCGAGCGCGTCCGCAAGCGCTGCGGCATAGCTGAGAGACGAAAACGCAATTCCGCCCCGCCCGAGCGCGGGGCGGATTTTTAGAAGGGGAGCTCATGACGCTCAACGACATCTATCAAGCAATCGACCCAGTGGCGCTTTCTTTGGGCCCTCTACAAATTCGCTGGTACGGATTGGCCTACGTTGTGGGTTTCATCTGCGCCTTCCTTGTTATTGCGAAGTTTTCCCAGCGATGGAAGATCCGCATTAACGATGACGCGTTTTTCACGGTGGTCTTCTGCGTGATTTTCGGCGTGATTCTGGGCGGTCGTTTGGGCTATGTTTTGGTGTATGGCGATGGGTATTATCTGCAGCACCCCGAGAAAATCCTCGCGTTCAACGAAGGCGGCATGAGTTTCCACGGCGGGCTCGTGGGCGTGATTATCGGCGGCGTTATCGCGGCAAAAATAACGAAGATCCCGTTTCTCACGCTTGCCGACATGGGCGTTGTCGGCGTGCCGATTGGCCTGTTCTTTGGTCGCTGCGCGAACTTCATCAACGGCGAGCTGTGGGGCGCGCCCACCGATTTGCCCTGGGGCGTGATTTTCGGCGGAGCGGCGGGCATGATGCCGCGTCACCCTTCGCAGCTGTATGAGGCGCTGCTCGAGGGCGTAGTGCTGTTTATCATCCTGTTCGCGCTTTCGCGCAAAACGCCCGCCCGTCCCCGCGGCACCTTCTTTGGCACGTTTTTACTGCTTTATGGCCTGTTCCGTTTCATGATTGAGTTCATCCGCCAGCCCGATGCCCAAATCGGATACCTTTTAGGAACCGATTGGTTCACCATGGGGCAGGCGCTTTCCATTCCGCTTATGATTGCGGGCGTTATATTCCTCGTGTATGCGTGGAAAACGAAGGAGCCGCAAATGGGCCTTCCCGAATCTGAGGACAATCAATTGTAAGTCCTTATTGCCGTGGACTCATTTCCAACGGTGTAACGTTGAAATCGCGGTGTAGAACCAGGTCGGCAACGGTTCGATGCAAACGTCCTCCGAAGGTGCATAATGGAGATATTCGGGCTGCCTTTTAGGCGGTGCGAATCGGAATCCATTTCGGAAAAAGGGGGAGTCATGGACATCAAACTGTACAAGTGCGCGCATTGCGGAAACATCGTGATTAAGGTTGTCGATTCCGGCGTGCCTCTGGTGTGCTGCGGCGAGCCGATGGAAGAGTTGGTTGCCGGCGCCGTCGACGGCGCGTTTGAGAAGCACGTGCCGGCCGTGACGGTCGAGGGCTCGAGCGTGCATGTGCAGGTGGGCGAAGTTGAACACCCGATGATGGATGCCCATTACATTCAGCTCATTGTGCTCGTGACCGAAAAAGGGTATCAGGTCGCGCCTCTTACGCCGGCTGACAAGCCCGTTGCGACGTTTGCGATTGCCGAAGGCGATGCGCCCGTCAAAGTGTACGAGCATTGCAACCTGCATGGCCTTTGGGTGAAGGAGCTGTAGCGCGTCGCGCGGTTTGGCCTGAAGAAGAAAAGCGGGCAAAAAGGCGTTTCGTGCCGAGCCCCTTGGCGTCTTACGATACAATGGCGCAGACAAGAACATTCGATGTGAGGAGCTTACTATGGCTATCGATAAAGACCAAGTCAGCCGCGTGCTCGACCTTATTCGCCCGGCCCTTCAGGCCGACGGCGGCGACGTTCAGCTGGTCGACGTTGACGAAGACGGCGTCGTTACTGTTCAGCTGCATGGCGCGTGCAACGGTTGCCCCATGAGCCAGATGACGCTCGCCAATGGCGTTGAGCGCATTCTGAAAGAGCACATTCCCGGCATCACCAAGGTTGTGTCTGCTTAACGGCGGCCACGCACTGCCGACGTTGCGTTGAGTTCTAGCGGCACGTTTTGGGTTCAAGCTGCGGCTCGCGTACCGAATTTGCGCTGCCGTGCTTTCTTTTGAATCGCATTCGCCTAGAACCTATGCTCGCTGACTTTTGGTGCGAAAGCAGGGTTTTTCCTTCGGAAGGCCACCGTATGGTGGCCTTCCGTTGTTTTTAGTGGCGCGTGGGCGTATCGCCTCGCGCTATCTGGGAAAATAAGCGGCAGAAGAATCGGCGGCATAGGCCGCTTATGGTAAAGAAGGGGGCCGAAATGGCGTTGCATTGTTGGGAGACGCGCGGCTGCGACGAGGAAATGGCGAGCCGTTGTCCGCATAACGTTCCGGGCGAGCGTTGTCCGGGCGACTGCAAATTCGCGGTGTGCGATCGTCCCACCCACGAAACCGCATGGGGGCTCGATATGCTCGAAAATCCCGATGTCGACCGCGAAGTCGTGGTGAAGGAATTCTGCCTGACGTGCAAGTTCTTCATCGCGCATGGCCCAAAGGTCGGCTCTCCTGAATCAATCAAAGCGCGCGAGATCATCGATGCGCGCCCTTATGCTGTGAAGCGAGGTTAGTGTATGCCGAAAGTGGCAATCATCGGTGGCGGCGCGTCGGGCATGGCGTGCGCCATTGCTGCAGCTCGAGAAGGTGCTGAGGCTCATGTGTTCGAGCGCGCCGATCGCGTTGGAAAGAAGCTGCTCGTAACGGGCAATGGCCGGTGCAATATGAGCAACACCGACATCATGAGTTCCGATTACAACGATCCCGAATTCGTGCAGGAAGCCATGAATGTGCTTCCGCCCGAATCGGTCATGGCGTTCTTTGAAGATTTGGGCGTGCTCGCGTTTGAGGAAGACGAGGGACGCATTTACCCGTACAGCAATAAGGCCGCAACGGTTCTCGACATGTTGCGTTTGGGCATGAAGGAAGCCGGCGTCGTTGAGCATTGCGACCGCGAGGTTCGCGCGGTCGCGCCGCTTTCGAGCGGCGGATGGGCGGTTGCCTTCGCCGACGACACCGTTGAGGGCTTTGACGCGGTGGTGTGCGCCGTGGGCGGCAATCCGTCGCGCGCGCTTTTGCCGAGCGATGTCGCATTCCATGCGTGCTCGCCGGTACTCGCTGCGCTGAAGACCGATACGACGAATATCAAGGCGCTTTCGGGCATTCGCGTTCGTGCCCGCGTGTATCTTGACGAAGAACCCGAAGATTTGCGCGACGCGTGGCTCGATGTGGTCGATCCTGAATTCGAGGCGAGCTATTCGGGCCCCGAGGAGCGCGGCGAGGTGCTGTTCCGCGATTGGGGCATTTCCGGCATTGCCGTGTTCGATATGTCTCGCTACGTTGAGCCTGGCCAAATGGTGTTCCTCGACCTTCTGCCCGACATGGAGCCGCAAGATAAGGTCGATTTCATTTGGGAGCAGTCTATGGCGCATCCGAGCCGTACGGCTGCCGAAGTGATGAGCGGCCTTCTGCCTTCTCGCGTGGCTCGCGCGGTGGTGGTCGCGGGCGGCTTGAATCCCGATGAGCCCATCATTGCCGAGCAGGAAGCCGTGGTTTTGGCCATGGTCTCTGAGTCGTTTGGGCTTTCCGTGCGCGGCATTGCCGATCCCAAGCAAGCGCAGGTCACGCGCGGCGGTTTTGCGACGGAATGCTTTGATGCGCACACGTTTGAGTGCCGTGGGCATGCGGGGCTTTTCGCGTGCGGCGAGGCGCTCGACATCGACGGACGTTGTGGCGGTTACAATTTGCATTGGGCTTGGACAAGCGGCCTGCTCGCGGGCGCTTCCGCGGCCCATGTCGAAGATGCTCCCAGCGGTGCGTTCGAGGGCCTTTCACTTGGTTCGGTCGAAGGGCTGGCCGAGCGCGCCCGCCGTTCGTCGCTTTCGGGGTGCGAAGGCGGCCGCGATCAGCGTTCGCGCGGCCAGCGTTCGGCCGGCAAAGGCGGCTTTCATGCAACGGAAAAGCGTGGCGAAGGCGTGCGCGGCAGCGAGAAGAAGCATGACGGCGCATCTCGCGGCTCATCAAACGCTCGAGGTGGCGATGGACGCGACAATCGCAATGGAAAAGCGCAGTCAACCGCGGGCGGCTCATATGGCAAGGGCGGCCAGCGCGGCGGCGCGAAGGGCGGTAACAATGGCGGCAAGGGCCCCAATGGCCGCCCCAAGCTGAATTTAGGAAGGTAACCGATGCTCGAAGCAAGCAATGTATACCTGCCGCTCGACGCGGCGCTTCCAAGTTGCGCCGGCATGGCGCAAGCCGAGCTCGCTCATGCGCTGGGTATTCGGTATGCCGATATCACGTCGTGGAAGTTTTCGAAGCTCTCGGTTGATGCTCGTCGTAAGAACGACGTGCATTTCACGGCGTCGTTCATTTTCGAGGTCGCCGATTCCGAAATCGAAGAAGCCCTGGTGGGGAAGCGTACGAAGACGAAGATCCAGGTGAAGCGCTACATTCCCTACGAGGGTTACCATGTTAGCGAATGGCTTGGCGGCGACGCTCGCCCCATTGTGGTGGGCATGGGGCCGGCTGGCCTGTTTGCGGCGTGGGCTCTCGCGAAGTCGGGTGCGGCGCCCATCGTGCTCGAACGCGGAGAAGACGTTGACGCGCGCATGGCCTCCGTCGATTCCTTCAAAGAAGGCGGCGCCCTGAACTCCGAATCGAACGTGCAATTCGGCGAGGGCGGCGCGGGCACATTTTCCGACGGCAAGCTCACCACGAACATCAAGAATCCGCGTTGCCGCGACGTGCTGCATATTTTCGCTCAGGCGGGCGCCCCTGAAGAAATCCTTTGGGAAGGCAAGCCTCACATTGGCACCGACAAGCTGGTCAATGTTGTGAAAACCATGCGCGAGCAGATTATCGCGTGGGGCGGCGAGGTGCGCTTCGGCGCGCGTTTTGAAGGCATGGAATTCGAGGGCGGACGCATTGTTGCTGTGCGAGGCTCTCAGCGCCAAGAAGACGGCACGCGCGAGAAATTCACCTTGGCGGCAAGCGACGTGGTTCTTGCATGCGGCCATTCGGCTCGCGACGTGTTCGAGCGCGTGCGCAACGCGGGCTTGCTCATGGAGCGCAAGCCGTTCGCGGTGGGCGTGCGAATCGAGCATCCTCAGAAGCTCATTGATAAGGCGCAGTACGGCAACGCGGCGGGACATCCGGCGCTTGGCGCGGCCGACTACAAAATGGCGGTGCATTTGCGCAACGATCGCAGCGTGTACACGTTCTGCATGTGCCCCGGAGGCGAGGTTATGTGCTCGGCGTCTGAGCTGGGCGGCGTTGTGGTGAATGGAGCAAGCCGCCACGCGCGTAACGGCCGCAACGCGAATGCAGCGCTGCTCGTGAACGTCGAAGATCGTGACTTGCGCGGCGATGACGTGTTGGCGGGCGTGAAGTTGCAGCGACGCATGGAAACGGCAGCGTATCGCTCGGCGGGCGAAAGCTACAAAGCTCCAGCGCAGCGTGTGAGCGATTTCATGGCTTCGGCCGGTAAGTTCAACCGCAGCCAGAGCGAACGCCAATCGAGGCTTGAGGTCGAACCCACGTATGCGCGCGGCGTTGAGTGGGTCGACTTGAACAAGGTGCTTCCGCCATTTGTGGCGCGCTCGCTTCATGCGGCGATTCCCCTGTTCAATGGACGAATTCGAGGCTTCAGCGACCCGAATGCGGTGCTTACGGGCGTCGAAACGCGCAGCTCGAGCCCCGTGCGCATCGTGCGCGATAAGGCCACGTGCCAGGCGTTGTTCTCGCAAACGACCGATTGCGGTTTGAAAATCGCAGATGATGCAGTCGCGGCGGCTTCGCGCACGGCGGAAGGCGAGCCTCTTGCGGGCGGCTTCTATCCATGCGGTGAAGGCGCGGGTTATGCGGGCGGCATCATGAGCGCCGCAGTCGACGGCCTTCGCGTGGCGGAAGCAATCATTGCTTCCTACGAATAAAAAATGAAAAGGACGGCTCGCAAGGGCCGTCCTTTTTTCGTCTTAATGTACCCCGCGCTGCACTCCCAGCGGCGGAGCGCCCTTTCGGGGCACGCTCGGCTACCGCTCGCGATGCTCGCTATGCGCCTCGCTGGCGGTGTTTCATATTGAATGAAGATCATGTTTGAACACCGACGCCCTGAAAGGGCGCTCCGCCGCTGGGCGTGCAGCTCATGCTTACGGTTTACGACGTCGTTTGCGAAAATATCGCAGCGCCAGTCTCCCCGTGCCGAAGGGCGCGCATGGGGGTGTTCCTATAGTTTCGTCAACCCTCAATCCTTCGATAGGGCGCGGAATTTGAGCAAGCTCACGCAAGCCCCGGCGGGCTGCGTACCAACGTTACGCTGCGGAACTTTTACGCGACGTAAGGAACCTTGTCCCTCATGACGGCGTAGATCACCTTCAGCCGCTTTCTCGCGACGGCCTTGAGCGCCTTGCCGTGCGGCATGCCGCGGTCGCGGCAGCGGGCGTAGTACTCGCCCCACCGCCCGTCGGTACGGGCGAGGCAGTTGCACGAGAATATGAGGAGGTTCTTCAGGCGCTTGTTGCCCTGCCTGGACGCCGACACCGACGACGCGGACGTGCCCGATTGGCGGTTGCGCGGCGCCAGCCCGCAATACGATGCCAGCCTGTCATGGCTCGGAAAATCGTCGATGTCTATGGAAATCGCCAGTTCGGACGCCGTTTTCGGCCCTATTCCGGGGATGGTGAGCAGGCGTCGGTAGGTCTCGTCTTGCTCGAGCAGGGCGGATATCTCAATCGTGGCGGCCTTGAGCTCGGCCGCGTTCTCGGCGAT
>CAKUIK010000005.1 GCA_934661005.1 uncultured Slackia sp. | reverse complement strand
TCCGTCAAGAAAACTGCCCAGTGGGCAGTTTTTAGGAATTCGCCCGAAGGCTTCAGCCTGAGGGTTCGGGGCGCGCGGACAGGCAAGATACCTTTCAATAAAGCAACGAAATAATCCACTTACTGAATCGTTTTATTGCCTCCCCTCTTTGCGGGTTTTCCACAAGCGCTTTGTGGCGTTCCCTTCATCGCGAAACCCGAAGCATTCATCACTAATTGCTCGAGTTTTGTTGCCGTTTTCCTCTCATTTCCACGCTTTTAACCCCATTTTTTGCCTAAATATACAAGTCGGCCCCCTCCCGCTTAGCAGTTAAACTGGCGAGAGAGGGCCTGTGCGCATCGTAAAAAAGTTATCCACTTATCCGTAGTCGGCGCTTTTTCGAAGACGAGCGGCAGTGAATTTCCCGTTATAGATTCCTGAATGCCCACATATGATCGAGCGGACCTGCGCCCTTCCCCAAATCGAGCTGGGCGGCAAGTGCTCCCGAAATGTATTGCTTCGCGTATTCGCACGCCTCAAAAACCGTGAACCCCTTTGCGAGCCCGCAAGCAATCGCGCTCGAAAGCGTGCATCCGGTACCGTGGGTGTTGTCGTTTTCGATACGCTCGCCCGGCAGCCAACACGTAAGCCCGCGCTCCGCAAGCACGTCATCGGCGTCACTTACGCCATGGCCGCCCTTTACGAGCACGGCCACGCCAAAACGATCCGAAAGCTCGCGCGCTGCCACTTCCATGTCTTGCTTCGAAGCTATGTCGCAACCCCACAGAACCTCCGCTTCGGGAATATTAGGCGTTATGACGCTCGCGAGTGGGAAAAGGCGCCCCTGAAGCGCTTCTGAGGCATCCTCGCTTATAAGGCGGCTCCCGCTCGTTGAAACCATCACGGGATCAACCACGATGTTTTCAGCCGCATGCGCGCGCAACGATTCCGCAATGGCAACGACGTTCGACGCCGATGAGACCATGCCAATCTTCACGGCATTGGGACGAATATCGCCGAACACAGCATCGATCTGCTCCACCACAAATTCGGCAGGAATGTCGAACACTCCAGAAACGCCTGTGGTGTTTTGCGCAGTAAGCGCCGTGATCGCGGTCTGTGCGAACAGGCCCAACGATTCGATAGTTTTCATATCGGCCTGAATGCCCGCCCCGCCTGAAGAATCGGATCCGGCGATGCTTACGACCGAAGGAATCTTAAAACCCATAGCTCTCCTCACATGCAACCCTGCAATGCCACGCACCCATGATACAGACCATGAAGCGCAAACGCGAAAGGCGCCGCGCAAAAGAAGAACGGAAGCTCGTGAACCAGCTTCCGTTCGATTCATCGGCTATTCCATTGTGCAAGGCATTCATCGCGCAATTACGCACGCAACTCGATGCCATCCATGATGCGCCTGAGGTCCTGCGTTGCCGAAACGATGTCGCTTGCGGCGAAAATCGCCGATACAACCGCAGCGCCACGCACGCCCGTATGGGCGAGCGACGCAAGCGTGCTCGCATTCAGGCCGCCAATGCCAACCACGGGAATGCTCACGGCGGCACATATTTCTTGCAGCGTGCGCAGCGTCACATCGGCCGCTTCGGGCTTCGTCGCCGTTTTGAACAGCGCACCCACGCCTAGATAATCGGCGCCCGCCGCCTGCGCGGCAAGGGCCTGCTCCACCGTTTGCGCCGACACGCCCACGATGGCATCCTCGCCCAAGCGAGCCCTCGCGCTCGCGCACGACTCGTCCGACTGGCCAACGTGCACGCCATCGGCGCCCACGGCAATGGCCGCTTCAACATCGTCGTCAATCACAAACGGCACCTTGCCGGCAAGGCCCTCGCGTTCAAGCTCGTCGCGAATTTCCGCATACGCGCGCACGAGTTCTTCGGTCGTAGCGCGCTTCGCACGAAGCTGCAGAAACGTCGCACCCCCGCATACCGCCTGCGCGCAGCATGACGCGAGCGTGCGCCCACCCAGCCACGCATCATCAGAAACGGCATACAGCAAAAGCGACTCGGGATGGCGGCGGAAACGATCGCGCGGTGAGAGCACCACCATGCCTAGCGAACCTCTTCGACCAAGGCTGCCTTGGCCAAATCGTCGCCCTCGAGCAGCGAGAGGGCATCCATGAGGTAGGTGTGGAAGCTGCCCGTGCCATCACCCTCCTTCATGCGCGCCTGCGCGGCCTGGCCCGCGGCTCCCATATGCACCACGGCAGCGAGGGCCGCCTCAACGGCGTTGCCGTTCGCACGCGCCATATATGCGCCCGTAATGGCGGAAAGCATGCAACCAGAACCCGTGATGCGACCCTGCAGCGCAGAACCATTGCGCACGGCGAACGCACGGTTCGCATCGGCGACGATGTCGATGGGGCCGGTAATGGCCACGGCGCAGTTGGCCTTCGCGGCAAAGTCGCGCGCAAAAGCCGCCGCTTCGGCTATGTCTTCTTCACTCGTCACGGCGTCGGCGGGGTTCACATCAACGCCCTGCGTGGCGGCAGCTTGGCCAGCGAGGGCCTTCACTTCGCTCATATTGCCGCGCACCAAGGCGACGGGCAGCGAATCGAGCAGCTCGCCCGCGGTTTGCGTGCGCAGCGCCGAAGCGCCTGCGCCCACGGGATCCAAAACGATGGCATGTTCGAGCTCGGCGGCGCGTGCGCCCGCGGCCTTCATGCCCGCGATGGTCTGCATGTTCAACGTGCCGATGTTCAGCACGAGCGCGTTGCAGATGGACGTGATGTCAACCACATCGGCAGGCTCATCGCTCATGATGGGGCTCGCGCCCACGGCCAGCACGGCGTTCGCGCAGCTCTCAACCGTCACATAGTTCGTGATGCAGTGTACAAGCGGGCCAGCCGCGCGCACGTCATCGGCGAAAGCCTTGACGGATTCAGTGATTTCAGATGCAGTTTGATATGCGGAATTGTTCGCAGTCATGCGATGCTCCCTTCGTTGGCATTACCCATATCAGGTTCGGTGGGTCGGAGCCAAGAAGCCCCCTCTCAGCCCGCTTCGGCGAGCTCCCCATTATGTCGATGTGCATTATACGGCGCGCGCCCTGGCGAAACCGCGCGAATCCGCGAACGGCACAGTGCCTTTACACGATACGAATCTCGCCCAGCGGCATTCGCGGCAAAACGACCACGACAGCGCCTCGCTCAAGAGAAATCGACACGGGCTTGCCCACGAATTCATTGGAAAGGCCAAGCGTGACGTCGTTTCGAAGGGTCGCATTTTCAACCTCATACAGCGAACCGCGCTCCGTAAGGCCGAACGATTCATCGGGCGCAGAAAAAACCGAAAACGTGCCAGCGTCCCTTGCGGCAATCTCGAGTGACATGCCGCCCGCAAGCGCAACCACGACATTGCCCTCTCCTACCGCGACGGCATGCATGCCCGCGCGCGCCGCGCCCACCAAGGCCGAAAGCGTCGCAAGCGTATGATCGAGCCTTCCTCCAAGCGCGCCGTACACCGCAACCCTGCGCATGTCGTGCGCCAACGCCCACTCGAGCGCAAGCGCCGTATCGCTGTCATCTTTCATGACGGGATGCTCTTCAACGGGAACGCCGTGAGGAACGCGGCCCAAGGAATCGAAATCGCCCAATGCGAAATGGGGTTTCACCCCAATCGATTCAAGCGACGAAAAGCCTCCGTCGACCGCCACCACTTCATCGAAATGCTCTGCCGCAAAATGGTCGGCATCAAAAGACGCGGCGCCGACAAGCGCGCATGAAAAATGATTCTTCGGCATATCTTTCCCTTTAATTCATCGCAGGCCATCGCGGCCTTCGCCCAAGATTGTAGTAACCCCGTGCAGAATTCACGACATACGGCGCTCGCAATGATACAATAGCCGACGCTATGCGGGCCGGACGGTCGCGGTGGCCTTGCGCCAACGAGGAAAGTCCGGGCTTCTTGAGGCAGGATGCCGGCTAACGGCCGGGCGGGGAAACCCGACGGAAAGTGCTGAAGAAACTTAAACTCCCACTGGCGCCTTTGGGCGTTAAGAGAAAAGCTGAGAAGGTGCGGTAAGAGCGCACCAGCACGTCAGCAATGGCGTGGCTTGGTAAACCCCATCCGAAGCAAGGGCGAATAGGCATGCGATACGGTTGAGCCTCTCCGTGCATGCGGGTAGCCTGCTTGAGGCGTGCGGCAACGTACGTCCTAGATAAATGGCCGTCTTCAACGACAGAACCCGGCTCATAGGCCCGCTAAGGCATTACAAAAACGAAAGCCCGCCCATGCGGGCTTTCGTCGTTTAGGGCCTAGAGCCCAAACGAATACGCCTGCTTGTCCTATAGTCGGCCCCTTAAGCCGCTTTTGCCCTATGGGCTTCATTGGACGGGGCAAGACGAATTCGCGCCACCCATCAACGAAAAGAACCCCTGGTGCACACATCTCGGGCGAAGCCAAGGCGGCGCGCTTCGACGCGCGAGCCAAAGGCTGGGCCAGAGATGCGCGACCAGGGGTTCCTGCGGCATCATGTTATCTTGCCGCCCACTTCAGCAAAAACGGCAAAACCAGGCTAGTCGATATCGCCCAAATCAAAGGCCTCGGCAGCATCGCCGAAACCGGAAAGGTCTTTCTCGACGCTCGGAGCCGGCGTAGGAGCAGCGCTCTGAGTCGGGATAACCGTCGCGTTTGCGGGAGCGGCAGCCGGGGCGGGCGTCACGGGAGCAGCGTCGACCGCACCTGCGGCGGGAGCAACGTAGCTCGGAGCAACGGCGCCCGTCGTACCGAACATGGGCTTGTGCACCGGTGCCTGAGCAGGGCTCGCGAAACGGCCGTGGGAACGCTTCTTTCCTTCCTTCTTGGCGAGCTCGTCTTCAATATCGTCGAGCTTGGCATTCGCATCGTCGATAAAGCTCTTCAAAGCCTCGGAGTAGGCCTCGCACGTCTTCTTGTGCGAACGATCGAGCTCTTCGATAGCGGTTTCGATCTTGGCTTTCTCGGCGTTCGCGCGATCGACGATATCGCTCGCCTCGATTTCGGCGTCTTTATGAATGCGCTTGGCTTCGGCGTGGGCCGCGTCAAGAACTTCCTTGGCAGAACGCTGTGCGGTCACGAGCGCATTGGCGATGGCGGAAGCATCGGTTTCCTTCTCGGAGAGCTGCTTCTCGAGCTCGGCAATGCGAGCGTCTTTCTCGTCGGCGGAAAGAACCGGCGCGGCAGCTTCCTCTTCCTCGGGCTCGGGTTCGGGCATCGCGGGCTCGGCGAAAGCGGCGTCCATATCCATAGGCTCGTCATCATCGAAGCCCATCTGGTTATTATTGAGCTCATCGATACGGGCGAGAAGCTCTTCGATCTGGGCATTCAAGCCGTCAATCTCGGCCGCGACATGCTCGAGGAATACATCGACCTCATCAACGTCGTAGCCCTTGCGATCAACCGTGAAACTCTGGTTGTGGATGTCTTCGGAAGTGATGGCCATGCCTACTCCAATCTCATTCGATATATACCCCAAGAATCCGGGGTGGCCGGCGATACGCATCGCACGGCCTGCAGGACGCTTCGCGCCCCAATGAACATACTGGCGCCGTGCCGCCTAAAGAATGCCGACAATCAAGCGCACCGCAAATTGTAATACAAGCAGGGCGAAGATAGGCGTGACGTCCACCATGCCCCCAATTGGCGGGATTAATTTACGGAAAAGGTTCAGATACGGATCGCAAACCTTCCCCAATACCGTTTCGATGTCGGCCAAAATGCCGCTCCTGTTCGGAATCCAGCTCATGAGCACGTACACGAGAAGAATCGTCGTGTAGGCGTCGGCGAGCTTCACGATGAAAAGCTGCAGGGCGTACATTTACATCAACCCTTGGGCTTTAAGGCGCGATGCCTCGGCGTCGCTCAAACCCGCGCCGCGCGTAATGGCGAACACGTGACCCGACACGCACTCGACCTGGGCATCGAGCGCGCATGCGGCGCCGAACGCGAAGTCCAAAACGCGCTTGCCCAAAACCTCGGGGGTATTTCGAAGAGAAATAACCGCGACGTCGCCGCTCTTGAGCACCTTGGCGATGCGCTCGGCGTCGTCGTAGGATTCGGGCTTGATAATCGTCACGATGCGCGCGGGACGCTGCACCACACGGCCTTCGCCGGAGGCCGGCGCAGGCGCGGGAATGGCGCCCGTGGTTTGCGCATAAGCGCCCGTAGAGCTTGCGGCGGGCTGTACGGCGGTTGCGGCAGTTGCGCCAGACGAAGGCTCGAACAACGAATTCACGCCAGGAGAGCGGTGCGAATCTTCGCGAAGCGCGCCGAAGTCGTGGTTGGGCAGCGTTGCTTGCGACGCATCGGCGGCGTCGATGGCCTCGCTCGGCGTATACTGGGTATGGGCGCGCACGTCATCGGACGTGACGAGCTTCGGCAACGAAGCGGTGAAGCTCGAGGAATTCGAGGCGCCCTCCGTCGCGTAATCGGCAGAATCGTCAAAACCGTATTCGCCGTAATCGCCATAATCAACAGCATCGTCGCGAGAATCGCGGCCGCGCATCGAAGCGCGCGAATCGGAATGCCCCGAAGCCTCGCCGATGCCCAGGCGATCTTTCAGTTCATCAAACTTAGGAATCTTGAAATCCATTGCGTGTCCACCTATCAATCAAGCGGGCTAACCCGCATAGTCGGCACTGAATATGGCTCGACCGATGCGAACCATGGTAGCCCCCTCGCCAATGCCTTCGGAATAATCGTTGCTCATCCCCATTGAAAGTTCATGGAGGTCTGCATCCATTCCGCGTGCCGCAAGCTCTTGCTGCGCGGCGTCGCGCAGCTCGCGAAGGCGCTTAAACGTGGCGCGAGCCACCGACGCATCGCCAATAGGAGCCATTATCATAAGCCCTTTCACGCGCACATGCTCTAACGCCGCGCAATGCGTAAGCATATCGATAAGTTCCCCATCGGCTACGCCCTGTTTGTTCGACTCACCGTCGTTGACTTCGATAAGCACATCCTGCACGATGCCCGCAGCGGCGGCCAATCGATCGATTTTATCGGCGTGGCTTTCCTGATACAGCGAATGGATAAGGCATGCGCGCCCCACCACCTTGTCGAGCTGGCGAGACTGGATGTTTCCGATGAAATGCCAGTTCTCGTTCGGGAACGCATCGTGCTTGCGAACGAGCTCATCGGGGCGGTTCTCCCCGAAATCGTGAATGCCCGCCTCAATGGCCTCGGCGACCGCGTCGAGCCCCACGGTTTTCGAAACGCCAATGACGCGCACGTCGCTTCGGGGGCGATTCGCGGCTGCGCACGCCTCCTCAACGGATTCTTCGACAGACTTCCAACGTTGTTCCAACGTAGACATGACAGAACTTCTTTCTATCCAAGAATGCGAGCCGCATATGCGCCATGGCGGCCGCATGTGCCGCCCGAAGCGCGATACGAATAAAAACGTTCACCGGCGTCGCAGACGGTGCACACATCGACATCGGCGATGCGTTCAGGCGCAACCCCCATGCTCTCAAAGCCTATGCGAAGCGCTGCGCCCATATCGACATGGCGGTCGTCGGTCAGGCTGCCTTCGCCAAACGAATCGAAGAATTGCTTGGCAACCTCCTCGCCGACCTCGAAATGGCACGCATGGATATAGGGGCCAATATACACGTTGAAGCGCTCAGGGGCTTCACCCGTAAGCTCGCAAAGCGTCGAGAGCGCCGTTGCCCAGGCGCCATACACAACCCCGCGCCAGCCGCAATGCGCAACGGCGAATTTGCCGGAAGGCGCCACGATAATCACTGGCGTGCAGTCGGCAAAGCACAGCAAGGCGGCGACATTGTCGCACCCTACGGCAATCGCATCGCTGCCCTCGGCGGCGAATTCGCGAGTCTCGGCGATGTCATCGGCGAACTCGCAGACAGCAACATCGGCACCGTGCACCTGGTGAGGCACGATGATTTTCGAAGGGTCGATTCCGAAGGCCTCGGCTACCCTGCGGCGGTTTTCCAGCACGCTTTCAGGATCGTCATTGACATGCAGGCCCAGATTCAGTGAATCATACGGCGACTTGCTCACGCCGCCCGAGCGTTCGGTGAACGCAATGCGCACGCCGCACGCTTCGAACAAAGCCTCGTCGGTAAATGCGGTCAGGTTAGAAAAACGACCCTCGACAAGCCGCGGGAGCGGCAAATCGAGGGTCGCTTCAAGCCCTGACGCGTTCGTAATACCCGTCATGGCACATCGCTTCCGTTTTATCGACGGCGAAGGAAATCGGGAATGTATTCCTCGTCGGCGACGCGCGTCGATGCGGCGTTCATCGAAGATGCGGCGGGCGACGCGGCGTGCGTTTGGTTGGAGGTGTAGGTGTCGCGACCAAAAGCGCCAACCGTGGAGCTCGATGCGGGAGCCGCAACGGCCTGGGTTGCCGCGAACAGGTCGTTGCGCGCGGAATCGAAGTCCATCGCAGCCTGAGACTGACGCGTGAAGCCCGTAGCGATAACGGTAATGCGAACCTGATCGCCCAAAGCGTCGTCGATAATCTGACCGTAGATGATGTTGGCGTCTTCGTCGACAACGGCCTCCATGGCACGCGCGGCGGCGTCAACTTCGGCGAGCGTAAGGTCGCTGCCACCGGCGATGGAGAACAGAACGCGGCTTGCACCCTGGATGGAAGCCTCGAGCAGGTTGGAGTTGATGGCCTGCGTTGCGGCATCGAGAGCGCGATTCTCGCCCGTGCCGAAACCGATGCCCATCATAGCCGTGCCGGCGTCTTTCATGACCGTGCGGATGTCAGCAAAGTCGAGGTTGATGAGGCCGGGGATGGTGATGAGGTCGGTAACGCCCTGGATGCCCTGGCGCAGCGTATCGTCGGCAATGCGGAATGCGTCGAGCGCGGAGGTCTTCTTGTCGATAACCTCGAGCAAACGGTCGTTCGGGATAACGATGAGGGTATCGACCTTCTGGGAAAGCAGGTCGCAGCCCTGCTCGGCCTGGTTGCGGCGAACGCGACCCTCGAAGCCGAACGGCTTGGTCACGATGCCAACCGTAAGAGCGCCGATTTCCTCACGGGCGATTTCTGCAACCACAGGAGCCGCGCCCGTGCCCGTGCCGCCGCCCTCGCCAGCGGTCACGAAGACCATGTCGGCCTCGGCCAGGGCTTCGCGAATCTCGGAGCGGGATTCCTCGGCAGCCTGGCAACCGATTTCAGGGTTTGCGCCAGCGCCCAGGCCGCGCGTCAACTCTTCGCCGATATGGATGGTCTTATCGGCCTGCGACATAAGCAGCGCCTGCTTGTCGGTGTTGACGGCGATGAACTCGACGCCTTTCAGGCCAGCTTCGACCATGCGGTTAACGGCATTGGTGCCGCCACCGCCGACGCCAACGACCTTGATGACGGCCAGATGTTCTGAACCAACAGTTTTCGCCATGTTTCCTCCAACGTGCTGCATTTACGGCTGCGTTTTTGTCCGCGCCCGCCACGGCAGGCACATAAAATCAATTCTCACTATGAGAAACTATAACACGCTTACTTTACACAAACGAGCGCGCATTTCAAGAACGGCACCACCCACTGGAAACGAGCTTTCGCCGAATCACCACGGAAATGGGGGGCTTACGACAAAAATAGCCGTCATATGACGGCTATTTCAGGAATTGCGCACCGGTTTTCATCGAGCTTTGCGCACGCGAGCTTTCTATGAAAAGAAGCCAAGCTTCGCCTATGCCGTTCTCCACGTGGGGGATTTCACCACGCGAACGTTGATATAGCTCACCTCGCCCGGATGGTCGGCGAGAATTTGCTTGATGACGCGCTCCTTGTCGCGCACATCGGTTGCTGCGCCGAACGCGATTTCGACATTCGAATCGAGGGTAAGCGTCGTGTTCTCGGTCGACGTCGCCGAAACCTGCTTCACTTGGTCCTTCAAATCGGTCGAAAGGCTCGTAACCACATCGAGCGCATTCTTCACGCTTTCATCGGTACAGACCTTGCCCACTTCGGGCTTCACGCCATACGTCACGTCGGTGATGACGAACACGCCCTCGGCGTCTTCGTAGATCTTCGGCGAAATGCTCTGAGCCGCCTCGGAATCTTTATCGGGAATGCGGCACAGCCAAATGCCGTCGGTCGAGAGAGCCCATGTTTCGGTCGACTTGCCATCGTCTACCCCAATCTCGACCGTGGCGCCAATCGTGCGCTCGGTCACCGCAAGGTTGAGCGTATTGGGGAACACGCGCTGCACACGGACGTCTTCGACCCACGCATCTCGCATAATGTTGCTTTCAATGGTCGCAGTATCGACACGCAGCAGCGTGGTATCGCTCGGAACGTTGGCGAGCTGGGCCATCTCGTTTGCCGTGAGGTGCTCAACGCCAGAAACCGTCACCTGCTGAACGGCAAAGAGATTCGACCAGTATGCGCCCGCGAATATGCCCACGAGCACGGCGGCGACAACAAGCACGGCAACGATTTTGGCCTGGTAGTTTTTATACGAGGCCTGGGCGCGCGCTCGATGGGCCGAGCCACGGGCGCTCGCGGCATCCAAATCGCCGAGCTTCACCGTCGAAACACGGGGTGCGGCCGAGCCAAGCGTTCGGCGATTCGACGCGCGATACGTCGGCGTGGTGTCGCGACGCACGGGCGACTGCCCCGAGCGAGCGCGCGGAGCTTGACGCGTGTTACGGTTGTTCCTATTCGAAGCCAAGGAAGCGCACCTCCGGCACAAGTTCTACACCATAGCGCTCAGCCACCGCGCCCGACGCGGCATGGATGAGCGACAGCACTTCGACGGCCCTCGCGCCGTCCCTGTTCACAATAAAATTCGCGTGGCGCTCCGAGATTTGAGCGCCACCGCACAGGGCTCCTTTGAGCCCGACGTTTTCGATAAGGCGGCCTACCGACTCGCCTTCCGGATTGCGGAACACGCTTCCGCACGAAGGCAGGCCCAAAGGCTGCGTGATGCGCCTGCGCTCTTGCGATTTCTGCATTGCGCGGCGGATCTCTTGCTCGTCGCCTTCGGCCGTTGCGACCTCGCATTCAAGCACAACCTCATCGAAGGGAATCGACGTCTCGCGATAGCCCCAATCGATATCACGGGCCGCATAGCGGCGAAGGCCCTCGCCAGGGCGCAGCGTGGTCACCGAGACGATGCGCGGAGCCAAAAACTCTCGGCGCGTGCCGGCGTTCATGCGAACAGCGCCCCCCACCGTGCCCGGAATGCCCACGGCAAATTCCAGCCCGCCACGCCCAAGGGACGCGGCCTCGCGAACCGCCTGGGAGAGGCGAAGCCCCGCGCCCAGCGTGAACACGCCCGACTCGGCATCGAACGCGCATTTCGCGAAACCCGCGCCCAGCGTGATTACCGCGCCATTGAAGCCGGCGTCGGAAACGAGCAGGTTGGAACCCTTGCCGAAAACCGTCCAAGGAATACCCAGCTCGCGGCATGCATCGCACGCCAAGGTAAGCGAACGCAAATTGCCCGCCTCGATGAACAGGGCCGCAGGACCCCCGATTCGTATGGTGGTATGTCGGCTCAGCGGCTCGTTCTCAAGCACGAAGCCCGAAAACTCGTCGCCCAAAAGCCGAGCAAGGCTTCGCATCATGGCGATGCTACGCCTCTACGCGAGAAAGCTCGGCGAGAATCTTCTTGCCAAACGTGGTCACATCGCCCGCGCCCATCGTGATAAGCAAATCGCCTTCCTTCAGCTTCGATGCGACGAGCGAAGGCGTGGCCTCTTTGCTGGGCTCGTATGTCACATCGGCGACATGGCCACCTTGCTTCACGGCTTGAGCGATGAGACCGCCGTTGACGCCTTCGATAGGAGCCTCCCCCGCCGCGTACACGTCCATAAGCACAAGCTCATCGGCGTCGTTGAACGCTTCGCCGAATTCGGCAGCGAGCGATTCGGTGCGGGAATAACGATGGGGCTGGAACAGCACGACCACGCGCTTGAAATCGAGCGCGGCGGCGGCGGCCAAGGTTGCCTTGATTTCGGTGGGATGATGGGCGTAGTCGTCAACGACCGTCACGCCGCACGCCTCGCCCACAAGGTCGAAGCGGCGACGAACGCCCTTGAAGTTCGCCAACGATTCAGCAGCGGCGGCGGCATCTTCGCCGAGCGCCCACACAACGGAAATCACGCCGGCGGCGTTGAGCGCGTTGTGCACGCCGGGGTTGCACTTCAACTCCACATCGACCGTAGCGCCATCGGCAAACGTCAGCGTGAACAGGGAGCCCACGCCATGCGTGCGATAGTTCGTGATGCGCGTGTCGCAATTCTCATCGAAGCCATAGGTCACGACGCGACGGCCGCTTTTCTTGGCAAGATCGGCGAGCTTGGGGTCTTCGCCGCACACAACAACGGCACCTTCTTCGGGCACCGACCGCATGAACTGCAAAAACGTCGCGCGAATCTCTTCGATTCCACCCGTGTAGTGGTCCAAATGATCGGCTTCGACGTTGGTGACGAGCGCGACATAAGGAGACAGGTTCAAGAAAGAACCGTCGCTTTCATCGGCCTCCACGACGTAATACCCCCCTTTGCCCGAAACGGCATTGGTGTGGTAGGCATCCACAATGCCGCCCACGACAAACGTGGGCTCAAGGCCCAGCGCGTCAGTCGCCGTGGCGAGCATCGAAGACGTGGTGGTTTTGCCGTGGGTGCCGCACGCGGCGAGCGTCTTCTTGCCGCGGCCAAGCTCTGCGAGCATATGCGCGCGATGCCACACGGTGATGCCGAGCTCGCGCGCACGAGCAAGCTCGGGATTGGTTTCGGGGATGGCGGTCGAGATTACCACGGCGTCGATGTCGTCGGTCACGTGTTTGGCGTCGTGTCCGATAAAAATGGGAATGCCGGCGGCAACCAGGTCATCGGTATAGCGCGACGACTTCATGTCGGAGCCGCTCACGCGCATACCCGCATCGGCCGCAACGCGAGCGATGCCGCTCATGCCCACGCCGCCAACGCCGATAAAATGCACGCGTTTGCAATTATCCGTCATTTGTTTATGCCTCCTCGAACCGAACGGGCGCATAGGCGCCCCGTATTTCAGCAATCGTTGATTCTATCGCAGCGCGCCGCGCATCGCCGCATCAACCACAACATCAGCCAATTTAGCAGCGGCGTTTTCCGTCTCGAACGTCGCAGCGGCAGCGCGCATGCGTTCGCGCAGCGTCGCATCGGTCACCAAAGCGAGCATCTTGTTCGCGAATTCCTCGCTATCGAGCTCGGAGTCGGCCATCATCTCGGCCGCGCCGCGCTCAACATACGCGCGCGCATTGGTGGTTTGGTGGTCTTCGGCCGCATAAGGAAACGGCACGAGCAATGCGGGCAACCCCAACGCAGAAATCTCGGCAAGCGACGTGGCGCCGGCTCGCGAAATCGTGCAGTCTGCCGCGCGCAACGTTTCGGCCATGCGATCTTGGTACGGCATCACGGTCCAGCGACGGGCCTCTTCGTCGGACAAATCGAGCTCGGCAAGCGTCGCCTCGTACTCCTTGGGACCGGTGATGTGCACGACATACACATCGTCAATCGCAAGCAGGCGCTTCTTGAGCGACGAAATGGCAGCGTTGATATGGCGCGCACCAAGGCTGCCGCCAAAAACGAGCAGCATCGTGGAATCTTGGGGAATGCCGAGCATCTCCCTTCCCTGCTCACGCGTGGCGGAAAGCACCGAAGAGCGAACCGGATTGCCGGTCACGATGAGCTTCGAGGCGTCTGCGATGTCTTTGCCAGCGACTTCGTAGGTAAGGGCTACGGCTGCGGCCTTCTTGCCAAGGAATTTATTCGCCATGCCCATAACGGAATTCTGCTCGTGCACGACCACCGGCACATGGAGCTGCTCGGCCGCCATGCCTACGGGGATAGATACGTATCCGCCGAAGCCCACAACGGCATCGGGGCGAACGTCGCACATCCACGCCTTCGCCTTGCGGGCCGAGAGCAGAATCTTCAGCGAAGAGGTCACGAGCGTATGCGGGCGTTCGCGATCGAATCCCGACGCTTCGAAAGCGACGAAGGGAATATCGGTCTGGCCGACCAGGCGCGCCTCAACGCCCTGCGGGGTGCCGGCGAAAAACACCTCATGCCCGCATTCCTGCAGAATCTCTGCCAGCGCAAGCGCGGGATTGATATGCCCCGCCGTGCCGCCGCCCGTAAGAACGAATTTCATCGTGAATTCCTTCCGCCGCCGCGACGATTCGCGCCGCGTTCTATTCCAGAGTTATGGCGTCGCGATGATCGCGCGCCCAAAGAAGCGCTGCCCTCGGGGCGAGACGAGCCGCGCGACGTGCCCCGCGATGCGCTCTCGCGCGGAGCCATAAGGCCGCCGAACGGGTCGCCATGAGAGCGCCTCGAACGAGCGGGCGCCTCAACGGCGGGCTCGGCGCCAACCGAAGCGCGTTTCGAGCGCGCCGGCGGCTCGTCCTCCACGCGAATGTAGTTCAAATTCGCGCGACGCCTCTCGGCGCTCGCCCGATGCGGCGCAAGAGCCTCTTCACCCGCCACGCGCGAAACCGACATAATGATGCCAACCATCAGAAGCGACGCCACGACCGATGAGCCGCCCGAAGAGATGAACGGCAACGGCTTGCCCGTCGTAGGGAACAAACCCGTGGCGCACGCCATGTTCAAAAACGCCTGGCCCACAAGCATGCAGGTAAGGCCGCCCGCGAGCATGGTGCCGAAATCGTCGCTCGCGCGCTTGGCGATGAGCAGGCCGCTCACAAGCACCGCCACGAACAGCGCGATTACGAACAGCGCGCCCAAAAGGCCGAGCTCCTCGCCGATGATCGAGAAGATGAAGTCGGTTTCCGCTTCGGGCAAATAAAGGAACTTCTCGCGAGAATTGCCCAAGCCAACGCCCAAAATGCCGCCTTCGGAAAACGCGAAGAACGAGCGAATCATCTGATAGCCCGTGTTGTACTGGTCGCTCCATGGGTCGAGCCATACCGAAACGCGGTCGGCGCGATAGCCGACGATGCCGAATACGCCCACGGCCACAACGACGATGCCGCACACGGCAACGAAGCGTCCAGGCAGCCCTCCGAGCCACATGACCACGAACACGCCCACAAGAATAACGACGGCAGAACCCATGTCCGACTGCGTTTTATACAGAAAGGCAAGCGGAAGCAAAACCAGCACGACCGCGGCGATAATCGCCTGCTTCATGTCTCGAACCTCGTCGCGATATTCGAGAAGCACTTTCGCGGCAGCCACCACGAGCATGATCTTGGCGAACTCGGTGGGCTGCAAGCTGAAGCCGCCGATGTAAATCCACCGCGTAGCGCCGAGGATATTCGTGCCAATCACCGGAACCGCAAGCAGCAATGCCGCGCACACGCCCCAAAACAGCCAAAACCACACGCCGCCCAGCAGGGAGCGATAGTCTCGCGTGTACACGAACACGGCGAAGGCCGTGCCCACCGCAGCGAAAATCGCCTGCTTCACGACGTAGGATATGGGCGAATCGCCATTATGGACCGCCTCGACCGTCGAGGCCGAAAACACCATGACGATGCCGATAAGCACAAGAAGAAGCACGGCAACCAAAAGGCCCAGGCGCGGCATCATGATGTCGGCGGGCACGGAGCCTCGCGCCCCGCTTCTTCTATTCAATTCAGGAAAACCGGCAGATGAGCCGGCGCGCATCGCTCGAGCCACCAGCTACAACCTAGCGGGCATTGCTTGCGCGAAACGCCACGAGCTGCTTGAAGACCTTGCCGCGATGCTCGAACGAATCGAACTCGTCAAATGAGGAGCAAGCCGGAGACAGCACGACTTCATCGCCGGACTGAGCCATAGAAATCGCCATATCGAGCGCGTCTTCCATATGCTCCACGCGAACATGCTCCACGCCCGCATTCGCGAATGCGTTGAAGAAGCGCTCGCCCGCCGCGCCGAAGCACACCACGGCCTTGCATTCCGCATCGCACGCCTCGACGAGCTCATCGAGGTCGGTACCCTTGTCGTTGCCGCCAAGCAAGAAAATCGCGGTCTGGGGAGCAAACGCCGAAAGCGCCTTCAACGTGGCGTCGACGTTGGTTGCCTTGGAGTCGTTCACGAATTTCACGCCATCGATTTCGCCGCAAGGCTCCAGGCGGTGCTCAAGGGGCATGAACGTCATAAGGCCTTCGCGCACCTTCGCGGCATCGACGCCGCATGCGAGCGCGGCCGAAGCCGACGCAAGCGCATTGGACACGTTGTGCTCGCCCTTGATAAGAAGCTCGCCCTCACGCACGAGCTCAACTTCCTCGCCATTGAAATCGACGCGCAGCATATCACCATCGAGAAACGCCGCATTCTCAGAGCCGCAAGCGTCTTTCATGGAATGGTCGATGCCGGCGGCGCAACCCACGGGAATATAGCCGAATGCGCGCTTGGGGTCGTTTTTGAATTCTTTCACGCAATCACGCGTCACGTCGCACACCGCGTCGATGACGAGCGTGCCCCGATTCTTGCCCAGGTTCGCGTAGACCTGCTTTTTCGCCTCTGCGTACGCCTCGAATGTCATGTGCCAATACAGGTGGTCGGGCGTGATGTTGAGCAGCACGGCGACCTCGGGCGCAAACGCATGGCAGCTCGCCAGCTGGAACGAGCTCGCCTCGCAGACATACACGTCGGCCTCATTATTACCCACGGCCTCGATGCACGTATTGCCAATGTTGCCCACGGCGGCAACGCGCTCGCCCGCGCACTTCAGGATGTGCGTGATAAGGGACGTGGTGGTGGTTTTGCCGTTGGTTCCCGTCACGGCAACCCAACGGCTTTCAGCGGGGCTTTCGCGCCAGGCGAATTCCACTTCGGAAATCACTTCAGTCGATGCCGCCTTCGCGTTTTCGTAGAAACGGGAGAACTGGGAAATGCCCGGGCTCACAATGCATACGTCATAGACGTCTTTGAACGTGTACATGTCGAACACCACGTGCGCGCCAAGTGCCTCGCAGTGCGCGGCGAATTCGAGCGCGGCGTCGTTTTTCTCGCCCGCAGCGATGGTCACGCTCTTCACGCGGCCGCCGAGCAAATTCAGGCAATACGTCGCGGCCGCCTTGCCGCTTTTGCCCAGGCCCAGAATAAGCACGTCGCCCCAGCACGCTGGCGCGGCCTTGGTTCCTTCGATGATAGAAGTGCCCATGACACGATCCCTTTCAGTTAGCGTTTAAGCAACTACGCCCATAACGATGGGCTGAATGAAGAACAGCACGAAGCCGAAGCCGGCAAGCGCGCCCGAAACAATCCAGAATCGAATGACGACCTTCGTCTCGCTCCAGCCCTTCTTCTCGAAGTGGTGGTGCAAAGGCGCCATGAGGAACAAGCGCTTCTTCGTGCGCTTGTAGTACACGACCTGCAGAATGACCGAGCAGGCCTCGGCGACGAACAGGCCGCCGATAATGAGCGAGAACACCTCGGTCTTGGTGATGATGGCGATGCAGGCAAGCGCCGAACCCAGCGCGAGCGAACCCGTGTCGCCCATGAAAATATCGGCCGGATACGCGTTGAACCACAAAAAGCCAACGCAGGCGCCCGCCATGGTGGCGGCGAACACGGCCATGGGCAGCATGTTCTCGCGATACGCGATGGCGGCCATGACAATCATAACGACCATGACGGTTCCGGCAGCCAAGCCGTCGAGGCCGTCGGTCAAATTCACCGCATTGGACATACCGATGATAAGCAGGTAGCAAAACACGAGGTACAGCCACGGAATGTCAAGGAAGCCATCGGGGCAGAAAGGACACGGGATAGACGTGGTGAGCACGCCGAAGTCCCACGGCTGCAAAAACGGGATTTGCACGGTGGGCGCGATGCCGAGCCAATTCACCACATAAAGCGTGAACAAGGTCGCGATGGCAAACTGACCGATGAGCTTGCCTTTAGGGGTCAGGCCCAAAGAGCGCTCGTGAATGACCTTTTCGGCATCGTCGAACAGGCCAAGCGCCGCGGTGCACAGCGTCGCGAGAAGAGCCGCGACGAATTCCCACGAAGGAGGCACCACCAAAAGCACGGTAATCACGATGGCGATGAGCATAATGACGCCGCCCATGGTAGGCGTGCCCTGCTTCACCAAATGGCTCTGCGGTCCGTCGGCGCGCACCTGCTGCCCAATGTGCGTGCGGGTGAGCAGGCGAATCCAGGCCGGCATAAGCGCCATGGTCAGAGCCGTGGCAACGATGAAGCCGAGGAATACCTGAAACGACGGGTAGGCAGAAAACAGTGAGCTCAGCATTATTCGATGATCCCTTCAACAACTCGATCAAGGCCCATATAGTGCGAGGCTTTAACCAACACGGTGTCGCCTTCGGAAATAGTTTTTGCAACTGAGGCGAGCGCCTCGTCGGCGTCACGCACGCACATGATGCGATCGGCTGGCATGCCTGCTTCTTCGGCGGCACGAGCCATGCCGCGTGACAGATCGCCTACGCACACGAGCACGTCGATGCCGGCCTCGGCGGCAGCGCGTCCAGCTTTCGCGTGGCCCTCGACGCTCGACAGCCCAAGCTCGCCCATATCACCGAGCACCGCGATGCGACGGCCTGCGGTTTCATACGATGCAAGCGTGGCAAGAGCGGCGCACATCGATTCGGGCGCGGCATTGTAGGCGTCATTGAACACCACGGCGCCGCACTTCGCGCGCACGAGCTCGGCTCGGCCCGCTTCGGGCTGCGCCTGGCCCAAGGCCGCGGCGACCTCAGAGAAATCCATGCCGGCGGCGATGCATACCGCGGCGGCTCCGCACGCATTCGAAACGTTTTGCGCACCGCGCAGCGAAAGCGCGACCTGCGCGCGGCAGCGTTCGCCGCCCACGATTTCGCCACGGGCGCACAGCGTGAAGCCCGGGCGGCCTTCGGAGTCAATCGCGATGCCTTCCGCCCATACGGCGCTATCGGCAGCCCATACGCCCAGCGAGGCGTCGGGCTCGCCAAGTGCCGAAAATGCGCATGCCTTCACGCCGCGCTCGGCAAGGCGCGAATGCTCCGCCATGAACGCCGACTTATCGCAGCCCGCATTCAAAAACGCCCAACCGCCTTCAGGCAGCGCGTCGAGCAGCTCCGCCTTCGCAAGCGCAATGTTGTCGCGGGTCTTCAGATATTCCAAGTGGGACGTTCCCACGATGGACACCACGCCCAAGCTCGGCTTCGCCATGGCAGCGAGATGCGCGATTTGCCCCGGGCGGTCCATGCCCATCTCGACAACGAGCATCTGGGTCGTCGCCGGCGCGGTGAGCACCGTGTAGGGAGCGCCGAGCTCGTTGTTGAAATTGCCTTTCGTCGCCCACGTCTCGTATTTCGTGGAAAGGATGTCACGCACAAGGCCCTTGGTGGTGGTCTTGCCCACCGAGCCGGTAACGCCAATGACCATGGCGCCGAGCTTCGCACGCCATGCGGCGGCAATCTCGGCAATGGCGATGGCTACATCGGCGACCATTAATACGCAGGCTCCTGCGGCACGGGCCGCTTCAAGCGCATCGTCGTCGAGCTCGCGCGTGCACAGCACCGCCACGGCACCCGCCTCAATTGCGCAAGCTGCAAACGTATGGCCATCGACGCGTTCGCCAACAATGGCCGCATATACGAAGCCTGCGCGAACCTCGCGGGAGTCCCACGTAAGGTCCACGGCCACAGCCTCGCGGCTCGCCGGCTCGACCAGCACGCGAGCGCCGCATGCCTCAATTACACGTCCAATTTCGAGTTCCATTCAATCCACCTCAACGGAATCGCTCTATCAGGCAAAACGCCGCACGAAGGCGGCGTTTACTTCTGCGCGATTTTATATCGGCTACTTGCTTCGGTCATTATATCTTTAAACACCTCGCACGTATTTCGCTCGTAAGGCACATGGTTCACACCGACAAAACACACCAGGTTCGAAGTCGCATTCGGAAGGAAGCCCACGAAGTCGAGGTTGTACATATTCTTCACGTACGAGCCAGAATCGTCGGCGTATTCTGCCGTGCCGGTTTTGCCTGCCGTTGTATAGCCCTCAACGGCCGCCATTTTGCCCGTGCCGTTTTCCACAACGCCCTCGAGCATTTCAGTCAGCGGGGCAATCGCATCGGTATTCTCGATGATCTGCTCGCTGTCCCACGTGACCTCTTCTCCCGAAGAGGGCTTCGCGATAAGGAAATGCGGCGTATGCGCAACGCCCGTGCCATTTGCGATGGCGCCATAAAAGCGCGTGATCATGAGCGGGCTGAGCGAAATGCCTTGGCCGAACGTCACGTTGTACGACTGAATGAGCGACCACGTGCTCACATTGGTCAAATAGCCCTCGGCCTCGCCAGGGTAATCGACGCCCGTGGCATCGTTGAGGCCGTATTTGCGAATCTTGTCGTACAGGCCGCTGAAGCCCAAATGCTGCTGCACAAGAAGCGACGTGCCGACGTTCGACGATTGGGCGAGCACCTCGGCCGCCGTCATGGTAGTCGCGGCTCGTTCGTGGGCGTCGGAAATCTTATATTCGTCAGCCTCGATATACACCGGGCAGTCCACCGTGGTTTGCGCGGTAATGCCGCCCGCCTCGAGCATCGCACAAAACGACGCGGTCTTGAAAATCGAACCAGGCTCAAACTGCGTGGTAATGGCTTTTACCGACGTGGCGCCCTCTTCGATATTGCCGCGATCGGAAGGGTCCAAATACGGCGTGGAGGCAATGGCGATAATGTCGCCGGTATCGGCATCGTAGAGCACGGCAGAGCCATCTTCGCCGCCAATATCGCTCACGCCCTGCTTGAGGCGCTCCTCAACATACTGCTGCATGTCGATGTCGATGGAAAGAATGATGTCCTGACCATCTTTGGCCGGTTCATCGACTTCGGTGCCACCCGGAATAGGCATGCCGTAGGCACCCTGCTGCAGCACAAGCTTGCCCGCCTCGCCCTTCAGAATATCGTCGTAGTACAGCTCGAGGCCCGTTTGTCCATTGCCGTCGACATCAACCAGGCCAAGAATCTGGCCTGCGGTGCTGCCGTATGGGTACACGCGCTTCATGTCATCGAGGAAGTAAATGCCGTCGAGCCCGAGGTCTTTCACCTCTTCGCCCTTATCTTGGTCAACCTTGCGCTTCACGTAAGCGAACGTGGTGTTTTCAGTCGAAAGAGCGCCTTCGTAAAGAGACGCTTCGCCACCAAGAACGCCAGCGAGCTTCTCGGCGGTGCTTTTCGCATCGGTTATTTCTTTTGGATTGCAATAGATGGTCGTCGCCTGCACATCGGAGGCGAGCACTTTGCCGTTGCGATCGTAAATCGTGCCACGGCGAGGCGAAAGCTCTACCGACACCGTACGCGAATTGGCCGCCTGCGTGCTGTAGTCGTCGGCAAGAATGACCTGAAGCTGCACAAGACGACCCACAAGCAGCAGAAGGGCGATTCCGAAAAAGACCAAAAGCACCGCGAAGCGATTTGAGGCAAGAGTATCTTTCAGCGCCTGTCGGCGCTCGTCGCGAGACACGAAGCGCACCTAGCCTTGGCTTGCCATAGAGGACAAGCTCCCAGAAAGCGAGAGGTTGCCCGAGGCATCGGTCGCGACGACGTCGGCGCCAAGCTCGACGCTTTCGGTAGCGGCAGGCGCCGCCATGCCGAGGCTCTCAGCCGCTGCGCGAATATGCGTTGAGTTGGAAAGCTGGCTTTGCTGCACCTCAAGATCGTTGCCGAGCGTGCGCTCGTTGGCGATTTGCGTGGAAAGCTCGTCGGTGGCAATGGTCGTGGTTACGCTTGCCGCGGAAAGAAGCACGCGGGTACACGCGAAAATCGCGATAACGACAGCCACGAAAAACACGACGGCCACCACGGTAAATGTGTTTGCAGGCACGCCAGCGTGATTGACGCCATTACGGCGACCGGGCATGACATTGACATCAGGGGTGCCCTGCCTGCGCAAATCGGGCGCGGCAGAACCATGAACATAGGCCGGCTGGGAGGCGCGGTATGAATCGTATTGTCTCATGCCTGCCTCCTTTCTGTGTTTAGGCTGCGTTTTCAGTCGGCGTATCGACCATCAAGGCGCAGGCGCCTATCTGATCTTTTCCGCAACGCGCAGCTTGGCGCTGCGGGCGCGGGGGTTAACTTCAATTTCCGCCTCGGTAGGCAGAATGGGTTTGCGAGTAATCACTTTCAGCGCGGGGTTCGCGCCGCACACGCACACCGGGAACCCGGGAGGGCATGTGCATTTTTTCGAATGCTCGGCGAAAGCTTCCTTCACCGCCCTGTCTTCCAGGGAGTGGTAGCTGATGACCGCAATGCGGCCGCCCGGGTTCAACCACCGAATGGCGGCGTCGAGCCCACGGCGAAGCACGGTCAACTCGCCGTTCACTTCGATGCGAAGCGCCTGGAACGTTCGTTTCGCGGGATGCCCGCCAGCGCGACGCGCCGATGCGGGAATGGCCGCTTTGATGATGTCCACAAGCTCACCCGTCGTTTCGATCGGGTGGTTCTCACGGCGCTCCACGATGAATTGCGCAATGCGACTCGCCCACTTCTCGTCGGAGTAGTCGCGAATGATCCGGGTGAGCTCTGCTGCGGATAAAGTGTTGACGAGCTCTGCTGCGGTTATGGTTTGTCTGCCCGGGTCCATTCGCATGTCCAGCAAGGCGTCTTCCCTGAATGAGAAGCCACGCTGCGGGAGGTCGAGTTGCGGCGAGGAAACGCCAAGGTCGAACAGAATCGCATCGATTCCAGGGACCTGCGCTTCCACCAGCAATTCATCCAAGTCGCCGAAGTTTCCGCGAAGCAGCATGATTTCGCATGCGTTTTCGGCGGAGGCCGAAGAGAGGCGCTTCTTGGCGGCGGCCAAGGCCATTTCGTCTTGGTCGATGCCAATAAGAAGGCCACCTTCCCCGAGTCGTTTGGCGACTTCGGAAGAATGCCCTGCCCCGCCGAGCGTTGAATCCACGAACGTGTGCTGCGGTTTAAGTTTCAAGTGCTCGAGGCACTCGGCGAGCAGGACCGGTGTATGCCTGTATTGGTTTGTCATTTCTTCCACGTCAGAACTCCTACGAATAGAGCAGGGCATCAAGATCGATGCTCGCCAGCAGGTTTTCACGACGCGTGGTATCCCAAATGTCGAAGTGGCTGCCAGCGCCAACCAGGGTGACTTCCTTGTCGATGCCCGCGCGCTCGCGCAAGCTCTGCGGCAAGGTGATGCGGCCCGCGGAGTCCATGGTCACTGGAGTCGCATTACCACGAAGGATGCTATTCAGCAACATGTGCTCGCGCTTGTTGGGGTCAAAGCCACCGCGTTTCTCAAACAAGGTGTCGATCCATACGTCGAAAGCTTCGTTGGTATACACCGACAGAAACTCGTTTCGCGCATCGGGAACAACGACCATTTGGGTTTCCTCGGTCAGAAGCTTGCGAATAGACGACGGCAAAGACAGACGTCCCTTGGCGTCGAGCTTATGACGATATTCGCCATTGAGCCCAGCCATGGACACCTCCTTTGTTCGTTGTTATTCGCGCGTTTCGTAACCGGTGCCGCCATTTTATCCCACTTTGCCCCACTCCACAACAAAATCGCCCCCAATTCCTCCCCCATTGCCCCCTTCCTTCCCCTCCACTTTCTCCCCCTTTGCTGCCGGACGCACAGTACCTGAAAGCTATTTCGCGCAAAACAAAAAAGCGGAGCACAACATCTTGTGCTCCGCTTTGCGCGTGAGACGTAAAACCTCGGTGGGAGAAAGTGGGAAAAATTTTTTCCGAAAGTGTTCGAATGGCGAAAAACCGACCCGAATGTGGCGAACGTGTGGGCGCGAAAGGCGAATGGGAGCAAATGGGAGCCGAGGCCACTTGTGCACTGAACAAAACAGCCCCCATATATAGTGGCGCATGCAGAAGGCGATGGACGGTTGCGCCATGCTGCAGAAGGAAGGCTACGCGCGGGGATGCGCCGAAAGGTACTCCTCGCGAATATGGGCGCGGCCGACATGCGTGTAGATCTGCGTGGTTGAGATGTCGGCGTGCCCAAGCATTTCCTGAATTGCGCGCAAATCGGCGCCGCCCTCGAGCATATGGGTCGCAAAACTATGGCGGAGGGTATGCGGATGCAAATCGGCGACGCCCACCGCATCGCCCGCGCGCGCCACAATGCCATGCACCGCTTGACGCGTGATACGCGCGCCGCGCGCATTCAGGAACACGGCCGGCGAGCCCTTCCCCTTCATGGACAGCTCGGCGCGAGCGGCACCATATATATAAGCGTTCAGCGCCGCCTCGGCCGTTCCGGAAATCGGCACGAAACGCTCGCGCGAGCCTTTGCCAAGCACGCGCACCACCCCGCCGTCGAAATCGACGCAACTCACATCAAGGCCCACGAGTTCGCTCACGCGCAAACCGCAGCCATACAGCACCTCAAGCATCGCCTTATCGCGCTGCGCTCGGGGGCCTTCGCCGAAAGGCTGGTCGAGCAACGCATTAATCTGGGCGATGGAAAGCGCATCGGGCAAGCGATCGGGCCTTTGGGGAATCGAAATCGACTCTGCCGGATTCTTCTGGACGAGCTCGTCTGAAACGAGGAAGCGGTGGAAGCCCTTCACCGCCGAAACGCGGCGGGCGACGGTCGACGCTGCATACTCTCGATCGACCAAATCAGACTCATATGCAACGATATCGACACGCGAAACATCTTCCGGCCGGAGCACGCCTCGGCTGAGCAGGAACGCGAAGTAATCACGCAAATCGGCCTCATAGGCCGCAAGCGTGAGGCGAGACGACCCGCGCTCAACGCCCAAATGCGCCAAATAGTCACGGGCGTATTGAAGAAAGGGACGCGCAGTCGCATCCGCGTCATTGAGACTATATATGAAAGATTCCTTTGGCATAGACAAAGTATACGGCAGATTCAACGAGCATAGCGCAAGCCCATCGCCCGCCCAATTCAATGCGAAGCAAAAGACTCAATCAAAAAATGCCGCGCACACGTGCCGTTTGTGAAATCGTTCCGCAAATTCCTCGGCCAAAGCGCCGCAACAACAACCACGCAGGCACGCATTTTGCCCGAGCGTTTACATGGGGCCGACGAATCCAAGTGCATAGACGATATGAGCAGGACATAAAATGAATCTGAATCAACCCCGATTCCGTTGACACCCCCGGGGCTTATGCCTGGTTTTCTTGTTTCTCCATCCCGGCCAGAACCAGATAAATCGTCGGAATCGATGCCGAGCGTTGCCCGCAGCCTCGCATGTCGACATCCGCTACCTCGCACCATCGCCACGAGCTTCAACTTCACTAATCACATCCTGCCTGGAATGAAGCCCTGTCTTCCGGTAGATTCGCTGGGTATGCGTGGACACCGTAGATTGCGATATCGAAAGCTTTTCTTGAATGGCATACGAACCATACCCCCGTGCCAACAACTCGAAAACTTCAGTCTCTCGCTCGGAAAGCCCGTTTTCCTTCGCAATAGAGAGAACCGTATCATTCCAACCGTCACGCTGTAATTGATATGAGAGGGCAGCCGAGGAACGCGACTTGTCAGGCGTCAGAAACAGGACTGTAACGACGAGAACGGCCGCATATGGAAAGACGAGGCCCATTGGCTCGAAACCCACGCGGGATAACGCCGACGTGATGGAAATGCCGAAACAGTACATCAAGGCGGAGACATCGAACTCCGAAAGGCGCCCGGATTGGAACTGCGCACTTCTGCATGTCACCAGCGGCATGGTAATCCAGAACAACATCATGAACATCGATTGGGCCATCAAAGATGCAAGATAGCCCAGCGTTTGGGGAACATCCGCAATAAGCATTCCCGCCGCACCGACAATCAGCGCGAAAGCCGTCAACCGGCCTGCAAGAAGCAGCCCTCCGGGGAACTGAAGCATCACGACAACCACCGCAGCCGCCCCCGCTGCCGTTGCAAACCTCGCCGCTCCTGCCGCTCCGTAGAACAACGATCCGCTTTCGGACAGCAACGATTCGAGTGGGTTTACGCAAACGATGGACATTGCCGCGAACACGCCCACAGTGAAGGCCAGACCGGCGAACTCGCCAGCGCCCATAGGGAAGAAGCCTAAATCCGCCCTTCGTTCCATTGACAGCATTCCGAGACCGGGAACTTCAACATCAAGAGCATCCATATCAGACGATCGGTGATTTCTGCATCCCATGAACAACCTTGTCGACGCTATCGTGCACGCAGCACATCCAAGCGCGCACACACAGCCCGATATGGCGAAAACCATGCCATTCATGGCGGTGAAAAGGCACAGCCCTTGCGCAAGAACAATCGAGCCTGTGACAATGGTCAAGAGCCTGAGAGGTCCGACCAAGCCAAGCATGCGCCCAATCTGAATGAAGACGACAGCTTTTCCCACTCCTCCCAATAACGCCAGAAAATATGCGGGAAACAGCGAATCCAAAACCGCGTACAACGGCGCGATGGCCATCAAGGTTGCGCCGGATGCCATAGCGGCGGGCTTAAGACAAAAATCTCGAAGATTCTCGGAGAACACGATCATCAACAGCATAACGACCATGCCCGCAGAGTACATATCGTAAGGAGCAGGAAAACCAGTTGAAATCTTAGACGGAAACAGATGGGTCGATGCGGCATCCGTAAACGTGTAGAGCTCGAAAGCGAAGAAAGCAATACCCGCCAAAACCACTCCCTTGGTCGCGGCGGGCACGCGTCGATCCTCGGTCATGCAATCCCCCTCTTGCCTTGCATGTCGGGTAAAGCCGACGCCATCGGCTCCTATACGCACGCTGCTATCATACCATCGCGACAACATACTGAGCCGATGGCAAATACGGCAAAGCGAAGCAGATTCCAAGTCCGCAACGAAAGAGGACCCCTGAACGGGATCCTCTTCTCAAAGGAGGGAGCTACTGGGCTGAATGAGGAATCCAATCCGCACGAATGCTACAATGCGAAATCATCTCCAAGGAGCCTGCTGTAAAGTGCGGTGGCGAGATAGCGGTACTCGTGAAGCTGATGCGCCTTGTTCGTCAGACTGTTCGCAAACAGGACCACATTCCATCCATCAGCAGCATATTCGACAGCCTGCAAGGTGTTCTTGTATCTGGCCGCATGCTCAGCGCTCATGAACCCTTCGATGAACGCAGCATCGGTAGTGGACATTAATGCGGTTGCATCTTCGGGAACCTTGGTAAGCCAAGCACCGCCGAAGCCGTAGAAACGCGCGTCTCCCCTGCTGCGGTACGGAGCAGTAACGAGACTGTCTCCGGCAAATTCAACCGTGGTCAAGGCGTCGTAATCGCTGCCTTCATCAACGAAATCGATATCGAGTCCAGCGTCCTTGCAGCTGGAAAGGGCAGCCGCACCATGGCCGACATACGCCTTGCCGCCCTTGATGGCTGAGGCCTCATCTTCGCTAAGGGGCTGAGATCCTGCAAGCACATCAGCCTCGTCAGCGCTTGCGGCTAACGTGAAACCGAGCTGCGTGGTAAGGGCGAACCTATCCCAATTATAGGAAGTGCTACGCATGTTCTTATAGTTTTTCACGCCAAAGGGATTGCCTGCATCATCGGTCATGAACTCTCCGTTGTCGCCGGGAACATGGACTTTGATGCCGGCCTTTATCACCTTCGCGATAGGAACACCATCGGTCAGGACCGCGTCGATGACAAACGCATCCTTAACGGAATCCATATCAGACGCAGCTGCCACGAAATCGCCCTTGCGATCGCCTTCGACAATCAACCCGACCTTCTTACCTGCATCGAGCAAGCTGTTGATGGCACGCACGGCATAGACGGTGTCGTTGGCGATGATGGCGACCGCGCCCTCTCCGCTCACAGCGCTTTGAGCCTTAGGAGCATCAGTGACATCTTCCAGCGCCGCCGAATCAAAAGCGCCCGGTGTGGTGATGATGTCGACGTCTAATCCGCGGAACCCGGGGAAATTGGTGACGGGCTCAGAATACAAACCGCTCCAGTCATCCAGTGCTAGATTGGGGTACAGCGCCGCATTGGCCATATTGCGCTTCGCCTGATGCATCTCAACCACGATATCACCGGCGTGATAGGTCTTCTCGCCACGGAATTCGTTTGCAGGGAGAACCATATCGGATGGCAGCATGGAAACACGCACGCAATTTCGCAGCAGGTATTCGACCATCTCGGCCGCACCGGCACGGTTGCCCTGGACTCCAGTGGCCATGGGGATCACATAGTACTCAGGGAAGAAGTTGTCGTTTTCCGGATAATGGGGACGGAACGCCTCAGCGCATTCACTTTCGCCATCAGCCTGGGAGACGTAATACGGACGCAAATCGTCGGCGTCGATATTCTCGATGCCGCGGCGGAAACGCTCAAGAAGATTCAGGAACATGCGGTCTTTATTCTCCGGTGTTGCCGCATATACGGCATTGCCGATGAATCCGTGCATGACCGCCTCAACGGCATCCTGCGAGCCATACGGAAGCTCGATGGTGAAGGCATTGACACCGTGCAGCATGGCGTACTGCGGAGTGTAACTGGACGTCATGTCGTCGAACGGCACATCCCAGAACCGCGTGCCATCCTCCCGGACCTTGAGATAGTCCCGCATGGGCATCTGAGATGCATTGATGGTGGGATTATTCGAAATGGCGCACGCCAAAAACGCCTCACCCTGATGGATGCCTTGATCGATGAAGAGATCGTACTCATTGTTGGGGTCATGAGGCGGGGTGCAGGGCTCACATTGGAACTGGGTATAGAAGCCATGGATCTCGTGCAGGGAGATGGGGTCCCAAGAGGCGATGAAGTGGGTCATGGCCTGAGTTTCGGGCTGCGTCTGGTAGGTGTTGTCACGATTGAGGTCGAATCCGTTTCCGTTGGTGCGGTTGCAATACGCGCGGCCATCGGGATTCTCCATCGGGACAAGCAGGAAGATGACATGCTCGAGAATCGCGGAGGGATCAAATTCGAACTCCTCGACATTGTAGTAAGACTTGAATTCCTCATCGGTCATCGCAACCGTCATATGGGCAGGCCCGAAGGGGTCGACATCATTGTCGGGAGCATCGGCAGCGGAGTTGGGGTGCGTGGGATTCTTGACGCCATTGCCCTGGATATAACCGACGCCGGTGACTTTGTCGGCAATGAGGGTCGACCAATCGGTTCCATCAGCCTTCATCTCAGTTGAAAGCTGCTCGGCGCCCTTGTCGGTCAGACTGGTGATGGTCCGGTAAGCGAAGGGCTCGTTCTGAGAAAGCATCTTGAAAAACTCCATGACGCCGTCAGAACCGATGATCTCGTCGGAATGGATGTTGCTGTACAGGATAGGCACCTTATATGAAAGGCTGCCGGATTCGACCTCGTCCATGACCTTATCTGGTTCGCTTTCCATACGGACCTTGAGGGCCTGGTAGTCTTCGATATCCTGCTTGCTTTTCGCAACTACGACAGCATAGATGTCGCGGCCATGAGCCGAGGTTCCGATGGTCTGCAACTCAGCGTACAGGCCGTTCGCATTGGCGGCATCCACCAACGTGGGAAGCTCATCTGCGATTTGGTGCTGGGTACGGAACGTGTCGTAGGCATTCACGAGGATGGGCATGCTCGCGACAGACGTTCCGTCGATCAGGCAATCAAGAGTATACGTGCCTACGTAATCCAGCACACGGCGAACGGCCACGCTGCTGCACCGGAAGTCGATACCGTCGAATCCGAACAGCATATTGGCCGTAAAGGTCATCTCGATGCTAGGCATTCCATCAACCTTCGCCGCGGACATGGAGATATCGGTGAAGTAATCCTGCGCAGGCTGCATGGGAGTCTCAATGGTCTTCCAATCCCCAAGAGGGCCGCCAAGCCACTGATGCGGAAGGAAATCCGCGACATCCTGATCAATATCCCTTCTCAATTCCCACGTAACGCCGCCTTGGTCGATTTTTGCAGCAAGGTCTTCAACCTTTGAATCGGGAACAGGCACGACAACTTTGAACGTACGGGTTTCCGATAGCGAAATGGCATCCAATTTGACGCGTCGCTCAACACCCTCGCTCACATTCGCAAAGGTCATGGCCGCTTCGCCTGAAGGTTTCGCACAACCTGCAAGGCCAAAGATAGAACCTGACGCCGCAACGGTGGCAGCGGCAAGCGCCGAACCCTTCATGAAGTTTCGACGCGTGAATCCGCTGGCAGGACGGCTAGAAGTACCCTTGTCGACTTCTTCCATGGCAAACCCTCTCTCGTGATGCGCGCCTACAACGAGGCGCTCCCCTCGCTTGACCGCATGAGATGCGGTATTGCTGCGCAGCATGACGCGAAGAAGGCAGATTGTCAGTAGTCAAATCTGACTATTTCCCGCAATCTGAGCTTCGATGGTTTCACCCGATACAGAGAAATCGCATATCGGGTGAAACACACGACACCATTCGACCTGGGTAAATGCACGGGAAGACATGAAATAAGACGATATGAGCAGGACATAAAAAGAAGGCATCGACCTAGGTCGATGCCTCTGAGGCAAGCACGCTTTTTATCCAACAACCCAAAAAGAGGAGCGCCGCCACGCGATCGCTCCTCATTCTTTTTAGGCCTCAGGTTTTTACTCCTCGTCGCGATGCTTCAACGCGGCGGCGACAAAGCCATTGAACAGCGGATGGGGCTTGGTGGGACGGCTCTTGAATTCAGGGTGAGCCTGGCTCGCCACGAACCACGGATGGTTCGGCAGCTCGACCATTTCGGTAAGGCGACCGTCGGGCGAGACGCCGGAAATCACCATGCCAGCCTCTTGAAGTTTGCCGCGATACTCGTTGTTCACCTCGTAGCGATGGCGATGGCGCTCATAGATGACCTCTTCGCCATAAATCTCAAACGCCTTGGTGCCTTTCTCGAGCTTGCAAGGGTAGGCGCCCAAGCGCATGGTGCCACCCTTTTCGTCGATGTCTTTCTGGTCGGGCATAATCGAAATGACCTGGTATTCGGCGTTTTCGTCGAATTCCGAAGACGTCGCGCCCGGCATGCCCGCAACGTCGCGCGCAAACTCGCACACCGCCGCCTGCAAACCCAGGCAAATGCCGAAATACGGCACATCATGCGTGCGGGCGTAGCGCGCAGCGGCGATTTTGCCCTCAAAGGCGCGCTGGCCAAAGCCACCCGGCACCAGAATGCCATCCATATCGCCAAGCAGCTCATCGGCGCTTTCGTCGTCAACCTTTTCCGCATCAATGAGGCTCAGGTTCACATTCACGCCATTCGCCACGCCCGAATGATGGAGCGCTTCCATGATGGAGAGATACGCGTCAGGGAGCTTCACATACTTGCCCACGATGGCGATATTCACTTCGCCCTCGCAATCGGCCTGGGCCGAAAGGAACTTGCGCAGCGGTGTGAGGTCGACATCTTCCACAGGAAGATTCAGCTTCGCGAGCACCTTCTCGTCAAAATGCTGGTCGTGCAGCGCCAAGGGCACCGAGTAAATGCTCGGAGCGTCGATGCATGCGAGTACATTGCCCGGCTCGACGTCACAGAACAGGGCGATTTTGTCGCGCACGCCTGAAGAAATCTCATGGTCGCTGCGGCACACGATGAAATCGGGCTGCACGCCGACGCTGCGCAACTCTTTGACAGAGTGCTGCGTGGGCTTGGTTTTCACCTCGTGGGCGGCCGCAATGTAGGGCACGAGCGTCACGTGCACGAAAATCACGTCGCCGGGTTCCTTTTCTTTCTTGAACTGGCGGGCCGCCTCGATGAACGGTTGGCTTTCGATATCGCCCACCGTGCCGCCGATTTCCGAAATAACGATATCGGCGTTCGTCTGGCTCGCAATGCGATAGAGGCGCTCTTTAATGGCATTGGTCACATGGGGAATAACCTGCACAGTGCCGCCCAAAAAGTCACCGCGACGCTCGCGGGCGATAAGGCTTTGGTAGATGGAGCCCTGGGTGAAGTTGGAATCACGCGTGAGGCTCTCGTCGATGAAGCGCTCGTAATGGCCCAGGTCAAGGTCGCCTTCGTGGCCATCGTCGGTCACGAACACCTCGCCATGCTGGAACGGGCTCATCGTGCCCGGGTCGACATTGAGGTACGGGTCGATTTTCTGCATGGTCACATGGTAGCCGCGGGCCTTCAGAAGGTGCCCGAGCGATGCCGCCGTAATACCCTTGCCCAACGACGAAACCACGCCGCCCGTCACGAAAATGTGCTTGGCCATGATGCTCCTTTGCGCTTGTCGTGTCTTCTTTTCTGCAACATGCGCCGCACCCAAAATACGCTTGCGCGCAAGCACATGCCTCACTCAAACGTTGTTCTATTTTACGCGCGCCCGACCCAAGCGTCATGAACGCTTTCAAAGGAATGCGGTGTTTTTACATGGCGGAAACACAGTCGTCCCCGCGAATCGCTCAGAGCGTTAAAATAAGTCGTTCATGCATATGCGCCTAGCGCGCACAACGTCCAGCTACTCAGGAGGCTTTATGCGCATCGGATTCGACAACGACAAATACATCGCCTTGCAGGCGGAGCATATTCGCGAGCGCATCGGCCAATTCGGCGGCAAGCTCTACCTCGAATTCGGCGGCAAGCTCTTCGACGACCACCATGCAAGCCGCGTTTTGCCAGGCTTCCAGCCCGACAGCAAAATTCGCATGCTCAAACAATTCGCCGACGATGTGGAAATCATCATCGCGATTAACGCCAACGACATCGAGAAGAACAAGATGCGCGGCGATTTGGGCATCACCTACGACGAAGACGTGCTGCGCCTGCTCGATATTTTCGCCAATATGGGCTTCGCCACGGCCGGCGTGGTTATCACGCGTTACGAAAACCAGCCTTCGGCTGCGGCATTTCGACAGAAGCTCGCATCGCTCGGCGTGAAGAGCTACCTGCACTACCCCATCGCCGGCTACCCCTACGACATTGCCCGCATCAATTCCGACGACGGCTTCGGCAAAAACGAGTTCGTCGAAACGACGCGCCCGCTCGTCGTGGTAACCGCCCCCGGCCCCGGCTCGGGCAAAATGGCCACCGCCCTGTCGCAGCTCTATCACGAGCACAAGCGTGGCGTACAGGCGGGCTACGCGAAATACGAGACGTTCCCCATTTGGAACCTGCCGCTGAAGCACCCCGTGAATGTCGCCTACGAAGCGGCGACCGTTGACTTGGACGACGCGAATGCCATTGACCCGTTCCACCTGGAAGCGTACGGCGTCACGACCGTGAACTACAACCGCGACATCGAGATTTTCCCCGTTCTGAAGAGCATGCTCGATGGCATTCTGGGCGAGAGCCCCTACCAGTCGCCCACCGATATGGGCGTGAACATGGCTGGCCATGCCATTTGCGACGACGACGCATGCCGCGATGCCGCGAAGATGGAAATCGTGCGCCGCTACTTCGCCGCAGCCGTCGACCAGCGTCGCACGGGCATGCATCTTGACCAGGTTCAACGCCTCGAGCTGCTCATGAACCAGGTGGGCGTCGACGCGAACTTCTCGCCCGCGCGCAAAGCCGCGCTTCTGAAGGAAGAGGCGACCGGGGCGCCGGCGGGCGCAATGGTGCTGCCCGATGGCCGCGTGGTCACCGGTAAAACCTCAAACCTGCTCGGAGCCGCATCGTCGCTGCTGATGAATGCTTTGAAGGGCGTCTCAGGCGTCGACGAAGACCTCTTCGTTATTTCCGACGAAGTGATCGAGCCCATTTGCAAGCTGAAGAAGAACACCCTGCATGCGAACAACCCCCGCTTGCATTCCGACGAAACGCTGCTTGCGCTTTCCGTGAGCTCGGCAACCGACCCCGTGGCCAAAGAGCTCATCGACCACGCCGACGACCTGCGCGGTTGCGACGCGTTCTTCAGCGTGATCATTTCGGAAACCGACGAGAAGCTCTACCGCACGCTCGGCATCAACGTGTGCTGCGAGCCGAAATACGAAAAGCGCCGCTTCTTCCATAAATAAATTGCCAGTGGCAATTTATTTCCCCAACTTCTGCGCCCGAGCGGGCGCCGCCCGGCTCGGCGCAAGCCGAGGCCGGGCTTTTTCATGCAAGCGCTCGTCTGCCCTATCCTCGCGTCCAATCGCTGTGTTTTATGCAGCATCCGACCAGCTGAGCTAACTACACCTACCCAGGCGCAAAATACAGGGATTGAACATGCCATTAAGGCATGTTCACATCGCTCGCGTACCAAAGTACGCTTCGCTCCTCTCTCAAGCCAATCTGCTCGCCTAATACCCATGCTCGCTGACTTTTTTGCGAATGCGAGCCACCGCTCAACTTCTGCGCCCGAGCGGGCGCCCCCGCCCAATACCGTATCGAGCCATAAAAAAATGCCCGCATCGCTGCGGGCATTTTCTTTTACTGCTTGCGGTCGTCACGGAAGAAAACCCTCGACGCCTCTGCATAGAAACCGTCGCTCTTGTAACGCAGCAAAATCGTGGGGTTGTTGCTCTTGCGCACCAAAACGCGATCGATAGGCTCATCGAGAATCACGATCTCGCCATCGACGAAGTAGCTCGCCTCACGGCTTTCGGGGTTCTTCGAGAGGTCGATTTCCACGACATCGCTTGGGCCGGTGATAACCGAGCGCGAAAGCAGCGTATGCGGCGCCAGGGGCACAACCACCAAGCCGCGGAACTCAGGCGAGCACAAAGGACCGCCCGCCGAAAGCGCGTAAGCGGTCGAACCCGTCGCCGACGAAACGACCAAGCCGTCGCCGCGCATGTCGACGAGGTGCGTACCCGCCACGTTAATGCCGAAATCTATAATACGGCCGAGCTCACCGCGCGTCACCGAGAACTCGTTCAGCGCGAAGCGGCTCGCAACTTGGGTTTCGCCGCTCCACAGCTCAATATGCAAACTCGAGCGCTCTTCACGCACCACATCGCCCGCAAGCGCAGCCGCGACAATAGGAATCACGCCATCTTTGGAGGAGTTCACCAAGAAGCCCAAATGACCGAAGTTGATGCCCAGAATAGGCACGCGGTGCTTGCCCACAAGGCGAGCAGCGCGAAGCATGGTCCCGTCGCCGCCGAGAGAAACAACCATGTCAAACGATTTCACATCGATGTCGTCGCACATATCGATGACCGACTCGATGGAAAGCGGCATGGAATCGAGTTCGGTATGCCCAATTCCCTGCGACTCCAAATACGTCGCAAGCATCATCGACGCATCGATGGCCTCGGCGTTGGAGTTGTTGCGGATAATCAGGATGTTCATGGTGCCTCGTTTCACGATTTGTACCGCGCGCGCTATGATTGCGGTTGATTTGCAATCGACTTTAACCGCATTAGTATACCCAAACATTAAGGGCAATATGACTACTACGAACAATTCCATAACGAACGAACCCAACGAAAGCACGGAAAGCGCCACCTCCGATGTCGCAAGCGTCGGTTCATCTGCCGCGCTTATCTCGTTCTTTGTCATTATTTCGCGCATCACAGGCTTCATGCGCACGTGGGCCATGGCCTTCGCCCTGGGCTCTACCATGCTCGCGAGTTCTTACCAGGTGGCAAACAACTTGCCCAATATGCTCTACGAGCTTGTCGTAGGAGGCATGCTCGTAACCGCATTCTTGCCCGTATATGTTTCCGTAAAAGACAGGCTCGGCGCGAAGGGCGGTAACGAATACGCCTCGAACCTTCTTTCGCTCACATTCATCGTGCTTGGCCTCGTCGCGCTTGCGTGCACGATTTTCGCGCCCGCGCTCATTTATACGCAAAGCTTCATGAATGACCAGTCCACAATGGGCGACGCGATTTTCTTCTTCCGCTTCTTCGCGATGCAAATTGTGTTCTACGGCATCTCAACCATCGTAAGCGGCCTGCTCAACGCCTCGCGCGATTACCTGTGGTCATCGGCTGCACCCATCTTCAACAACATCATCGTAACCGTGACCTTTATCGCATACGCCTTTGTGGCGCCAAGCGACCCGGAATTCGCCAAACTCATCATCGCCATTGGCAACCCGCTTGGCGTGTTCATGCAAATGGCCATTCAGCTGCCGGCGCTGCGCCGCAATGGCATTACGTTGCGTCCGCGCATCGACCTACATGATCCCGCGCTGAAAGAAACGCTTTCGATTGGCGTTCCCGCCGTCGTGGTTATGGCAGCGGGAATGACCATCGTCTCGGTTCAGAATTCCGCTGCGTACGGCTGCCTCGACAATGGCCCCTCTATCATCGCGTACGCTCGCCTGTGGTTCACACTCCCCTACGCCTTCCTCACGGTACCCATTACCACGACCATGTTCACCGAAATCTCCCACATGATTGCAAAGGGCGATACCGATTCTTTCAAACAAGGCGTGGTGTCAGGCAGCAAGCAGATTCTCTTTTTCATGCTGCCGTTCATGCTCTACCTCATCGTGTTTGCCGAACCCTTGGTCACGCTCTATCACATTGGCGCCTTCACGCAGGAAAACATTTGGCAAATCGCGGGCTACCTCGTTGCGCTTTCGCTATCGCTGCCGTTCTATGCCGTGAACACTTATTTGCAAAAAGCGTTTTCGGCGCTCAGAGCCATGAAGCCCTACTCGGGTCTCATGCTCTGTGCGTCCGTCTTACAGATTGCATTCATCATGGTATTCTCTACGGCCGCAGCTGGACCGTTCAACTTGGGAATTATCGCCGTTGCTCTGAGCGAACTTGTCTTCTACATCATTCTTGACGTCGCGTGTTTTGCATACCTGCGCCATCGCCTTGGCGCCTTCGGCTTCGGCGGCATGATAGCTTCGGCGGTTCGTTCCTTTGCACTCGGCGCCGCTGGCGCCTTCGCGGGCTGGCTCGTAATGCAGGGATGCACGATAGTGGCACCCATGAACGGATCCATCGTCAATGCGCTTATCAGCATTGTCGCAGGCGGCCTCACGGCGCTTATCGTAACGTTTGGCATCGCTTTGAAGCTTCACCTTGAAGAAGCGAACTTCGTGGCGAATATCGCCAACAAAATCGCTCGCAAGCTTCGAAGATAAACGAGCCCGACCTGTTACATGCTACAAGCATGTAACAGGTTTTCGGGTAATTAACAGGTTTTAGAAACCGGCCGCGTAAAGCCAGGCTCAGTCGTAATGATAAGCGGGCCTTCTTCGGTGATGGCGACCGTTTTTTCGAAATGGGCGCTTGGCTTATGGTCGCGCGTTGTCACAAGCCAGCCATCACGGCCCACGCGCGTTTTGCGCGTGCCCATGTTGATCATGGGTTCAATTGCCAACACCATGCCAACCTCAAGCTCTATGCCGCTGTGAGAGCGCCCATAATTGCGCACATCGGGGTCTTCGTGCATATGGCGACCGATGCCGTGGCCCACATATTCGCGAACAACACCGTAGCCCTGAGCCTCGGCGATACTTTGCACCGCATGGCCGATATCGCCAAGATGGTTACCGGGGCGCGCAGCCGAAAGACCCGCCCACATGCATTTCTCGGTCGTCTCGAGCAGAAGCGCGACATCGCTTGGGACCTTGCCGATAGGATACGTCCAGGCATTGTCGCCAACCCAGCCATCGACCGTGGCGCCCGTATCAACCGAAAGAATATCGCCTTCGCGAAGAATCACCTTCGAAGACGGGATTCCATGCACGATTTGGTCGTTCACGGAAGCACAGATAGAGCCAGGAAAGCCGCCATAGCCCTTGAAAGCAGGTATTCCTCCTTCAGCGCGAATAAGCGTTTCGGCAAGCTCATCGAGTTCAAGAGTCGAAACTCCTGGCTTTGCCGCCTCCCCCACCTTGCGGAGCACATAGGCAGACAGTCGCCCTGCTTCCTTCATCGCCTCAATTTCAGCGGGCGATTTCTTAATGATATTCAGCCTCATAAAAAAGCCTTCTTCCACCTCTTAACGCTCGTCATGCTACCACAAAAGAAAAGCCCGCTCCGAAGAGCGGGCTTTTAAACCATCGTATGGTGGATACGACAGCTGCAATTCAATGAAGACTACTCGGCAGCCTGATCGAAGTTGCGAGAAACGGCAGGGTCGACAGAAATGCCAACGCCCATGGTGGAAGAAACCGTGATGGACTTGAGGTATTTGCCCTTGGCCGAAGACGGCTTCATGCGAACAACCTCGTCGTACACGGTGCCATAGTTCTGAGCCAGCTGCTCGGCAGTGAAGCTCGCCTTGCCAATGATGACGTGAGCAATGCCGTAGCGGTCGGCGCGGTACTCAACCTTGCCGCCCTTGAGCTCAGAGATGGCCTTGGCAACGTCCATGGTCACAGTGCCGAGCTTGGGGTTCGGCATCAGGCCACGGGGGCCAAGAATTTTGCCCAGACGGCCAACCTTGCCCATGAGGTTCGGAGTAGCCACAGCAGCATCGAAGTTGATGTTGCCAGCCTGGATGTCGGCCACGAGGTCATCGGAGCCAACGATGTCGGCGCCAGCCTCGCGGGCGGCGTCAGCCTGCGCGCCCTCGGCGAAGACAGCAACGCGGACAGTTTTGCCAGAGCCGTTCGGCAGGGAAACCATGCCGCGCAGCTGCTGGTCGGCCTGACGAGTGTCAATGCCGAGACGGAAGTGAACTTCGACGGTCTCGTCGAAGTTCGCGGAAGAGCATTCCTTGACGAGGTTCATAGCCTCGACAGGAGCGTAAAGCTTGTCCTTCTCGACCTTAGCGAGGGCAGCTTTGCGATTCTTGGAAAGAGACATGTCTTTCTATCCTTTCGTGGTAATGACGGGTTATTTTCAAACCCTTCCACTTACGTGGTGATGGCGGGCCTTACGACCCTTCCACTTACAAATACGTTCAGATGAACGCGATACGAAGATTACTCTTCGCGGCCAGCGAGCACAGCAGCGAGCTTCTTGGAAGGCACGTAGACCTTCTTCATCTCGCGGCCCTCGATGCGAACGCCCATGGAACGGGCGGTGCCAGCAACGATCTCCATGGCGGCCTCAATGTCGTTAGCGTTGAGGTCGGGCATCTTGATCTCGGCGATTTCGCGGAGCTGATCGAGGGACAGCGTGCCCACGGTCTTCAGCTGCGGAATGCCGGAGCCGCTCTTAATGCCGAGCTTCTCCTTGATGAGAACAGCCGCCGGAGGAGTCTTGCACACGAAGGTGAAGGTCTTGTCCTCGTAGACGGTGATTTCAACAGGAATAATGGTGCCGGACTGCTCCTGCGTAGCGGCGTTGAACGCCTGGCAGAATTGCATGATGTTGACACCCTGAGCACCCAGAGCGGGGCCGACCGGAGGAGCCGGGTTAGCAGCGCCAGCCGGAATTTGCAGCTTAACGAAGCCGGTGACTTTCTTCTCAGCCATTGTCGTTGTTTCCTTACCTTGCCGTTTTGTTATTTCCCATACACAGCCACTGCAAGAGAAGCCCTGTCCACCCAGGCTCACAGCAGCTGGGAATAGCCAAAATTAGATGGTCGCAACCTGGTCGAACGTAAGCTCGACAGGAGTTTCGCGGCCGAACATGGATACCATGACCTTGACCTTGCCAGCCTCAGGCATGACTTCAGAAATCGTGCCATCGAACTCAGCAAAAGGACCGCTCGTAACTTTGACGACTTGGCCAACTTCCAGCGAAGACGACACGGTCTTCTTGGGAGTGGCAACGGACGAGCGTTTCATGATTTTGTTGAACTCTTCACGAGTCAACGGCTCGGGTTTGCCGAGGCTCCCCACGAACCCGGTTACGCCTGGGGTATTGCGGACCGCAGCCCAGCTGCGATCGTCAAGATCCATGCGAACCAAAACGTAGCCCGGGAAGACTTTCTTTTCGCTCTCAACGCGGCGGCCGCCTTCTTTGATTTCGGTAACCGTCTCGGTGGGAATTTCAATCCCGAACACGTTATTCTCGAGGCCCATCGTTTCGATACGACTTTCGAGATTCGTCTTCACTTTATTCTCGTAACCGGAATAGGTGTGAAGGACATACCATTTTCTTGCCATACTAGACACCTGCTCCAATGCTCGAGATGCCTACGACGATCGGCGTAACAATGAGGTTATCGAGCACGGCGACAAAGATACCGAAGAACAGCAAAGCACCCACGACAACACCCGTCCAACGAAGGACTTCGTTTCGCGTGGGCCACGTAACGCGTTTAAGCTCAGAGCGAACCTCTTTGAGGAACTTAAAGCGCTGCTTTTTGGGCTTCGCCTTCTCGACGGCCTTCTTCTCCTGCTTAGCAGCTTCGGCCTTTTTCTGGGCCTCAATCTCTTCAGCGGAGATGCCTTTGGCTTCGAGCTCGGCAGCTTGCGCTTTGCGCGCTTGACGCGCTGCGGAAGCTTTCGCCCTCTGCGTTTTAGACTTTTTCGCCATAGTCTCTTTTTCTCTCATACGGCTTCTGATGAAGAAACCGCCGAATCATCCTTGGAAATTAAATTTCCCCAAACACCAAAACAAGCAGCTTACGTACTTAAGCTGCTTGAACAAGCTGGCAGGCCAGGTAGGACTCGAACCCACAACATGCGGTTTTGGAGACCGCCGCTCTACCACTTGGAGCTACTGGCCTGTGTTCCCTATCTTATCGAGTTTCTTTATGCAGGGTGTGCTTTTTGCACCACTTGCAATATTTCTTCATCTCGAGTCGATCCGGATTATTCTGCTTGTTCTTTTTGGTCGTGTAGTTGCGGCGCTTGCACTCGGTGCAGGCCAGGGTGACCAACGTACGCATGAACTCTCCTTTAAGAAAAATCGAAATTCAGTTTGAACTCGTACACATATAACTAAGCACTCGGCTGAAGAAGTGGAGCTCGATTGCTCGAGCTCCACTCATAAGCTAACCGTTTATCAAACGACTCACAGAGAGTTATTTGATGATCTTGGTCACGCGACCGGAGCCAACGGTGCGGCCACCCTCGCGGATAGCGAAGCGGAGGCCTTCCTCCATGGCGATCGGGTGAATGAGTTCGCCAGTGATGGTGACGTTGTCGCCAGGCATAACCATCTCAGTGCCCTCGGGCAGGTGAGCAACACCGGTAACGTCGGTGGTGCGGAAGTAGAACTGAGGACGATAGCCATCGAAGAACGGGGTGTGGCGGCCACCTTCATCCTTGGTAAGGATGTAGACCTGACCCTCAAACTCAGAGTGCGGGGTAACCGAGCCGGGCTTGCAAAGAACCTGGCCACGGACGATGTCCTCGCGCTTGACGCCGCGGAGCAGGCAGCCGATGTTGTCGCCAGCCTGAGCCTCGTCGAGCAGCTTACGGAACATTTCGATGCCGGTGCAGACCGTGTTAGCGGTCTCTTTGATGCCGACGATCTCCAGCGGGTCATTGACGTGCAGAACGCCACGCTCGACACGGCCGGTAGCAACGGTGCCACGACCGGTAATGGTCATGGTGTCCTCGACAGCCATCAGGAACGGCTTGTCGACGTCGCGCTCGGGGGTCGGGATGTAGGAGTCAACAGCGTCCATGAGCTCCCAGATCTTCTCCTGCCACTGAGCGTCGCCTTCGAGGGCCTTCAGAGCAGAACCACGGATGATCGGGGTGTCGTCTCCGGGGAAGCCGTACTCGCTGAGGAGTTCACGGGTTTCCATCTCGACGAGCTCGATGAGCTCTTCGTCGTCGACCATGTCGCACTTGTTCAGGAAGACAACGATGTAGGGCACGCCAACCTGACGGGCGAGCAGGATGTGCTCGCGGGTCTGAGCCATGGGGCCGTCGGTAGCGGCGATAACGAGGATAGCGCCGTCCATCTGGGCAGCACCGGTGATCATGTTCTTGACGTAGTCGGCGTGGCCGGGGCAGTCAACATGAGCGTAGTGACGAGTATCGGTCTGATACTCGATGTGAGCAATAGAAATGGTGATGCCGCGCTCGCGCTCTTCAGGAGCCTTGTCGATCATGTCGAAGGCAGTGAAGTCAGCGTTTGCGGTACCATGAGAGCCGTCGTTGCTGGACAGCGTCTTGGAGATAGCAGCCGTCAAAGTGGTTTTGCCATGGTCAACGTGACCAATGGTACCAATGTTCACATGCGGCTTGCTGCGCTCGAACTTCTCCTTAGCCATTATTCCTCCTCTGTGGGGGCCTTTCGGCCTCTTTTACTTCATATTAAGACACGCGCCCAAAAGGACGCGTGTTCGTTACAAATGGTAGCGGTGACTGGATTCGAACCAGTGACGCCACGGGTATGAACCGTGTGCTCTAACCAACTGAGCTACACCGCCATATAATCACGATTGCGATAATCGCGTGGCTTATTCTAAATGATTAAGCTCCATCGTGAGTATAAGCTAAGATGGAGCCCGCGACCGGACTTGAACCGGTGACCTCTTCGTTACCAACGAAGTGCTCTACCGACTGAGCTACACGGGCAAAACTGGTGGGCGCGCTAGGATTCGAACCTAGGTAAGCAGAGCTAACGGGTTTACAGCCCGTCCCCTTTAACCACTCGGGCACACGCCCAGTTCGCAAAGTGCTCGGATACGTTATGTGTACTTATCAAGCTGCGGCTTTTGCAGGGCGGTTTTTCTTTCCTCTCTGCAAGAGCGTGGTTATATTACCGTGACCCCCTGGTCGTGTCAAACGTTTACACGGTGCCGGGCGTATCCATACACATTTCCATCATAAGCCTGCTTTGAACTGGCATTTTTCTTCTTGATTTCGTTTCAAGGAGCCATGAAACCCTAATTTGGCTGAAAATCTTTTCAAAAAAATTTTTGGCAATTTTTTTCCTTAGACCGTAAAAAAGGGGTACTTTTTCAAGCACCCCTCCCCTTTTGGAAGCATTTGTTTTTTGCAAAAGGACGCGCTATACGTCGGCCTCCATATAGTGGTCGAACTCATCGAGAACTTCCTTAGAAGGCTCAGCCGTGAGCTTCGAGACCACCACAATGGCAATGAGCGCGAAAATAAATCCGGGCAAAAGTTCGTACACGCCAAAAATGCCGCCGAGCGGCTTCACCCAAAGGTTCCACACGATAACGGTTATCGCGCCCGTAAGCATGCCCGCAAGAGCGCCCTGCCAATTTGCGCGGCGCCAATACAGCGAGAGCAGCATAAGCGGGCCGAAGCTCGCGCCAAAACCTGCCCATGCGTATGAAACGACTTGGAAGATCGAAGAATTCTGGTCGAGCGCAATAATAATACCGAAGATGAGGATGACCGTAAGCGCCACGCGAGAGACGAACATAGCCTGAGCATCAGTTGCGTTCCGATTGATGAGGCCCTTATAAAGGTTCTGCGATATAGCCGATCCAGCAATGAGCAAGTAGCTCGACGAAGACGACATCGTCGCGGCGAAAATACCCGAAACCACGAGGCCGCACACAAATGAGGGCAGCATGATCTGCGCAAGCACGACGAAAATCGACTCTGCGGCAGATGCGGTAAGGAATTCGGTGGGCAGTGCCGCGCGACCCACAAGGCCGATGCACACGGCGCTTGCAAGCGAAACCACAACCCAGACCGTGGCGATAATGCGGCTCTTCTTAATGTCGTCGGAATGACGCGCGCTCATGAAGCGCACGAGCACCTGCGGCATGCCGAAGTAGCCCAAGCCCCACGCAAGGCACCCGACAATCGTCACTGCGCCGGCTCCGTAAATCGTAGCCTCGCCGAATACGGGCATACCGTTTTCAACAACCTGCAGGCCGTCGGCGCCCATAACAGGCTGCGCCGTCATGGTTGCCGAGAGAAAGCCCGGAATATCTTGCAGGAACGCGACAGTGTTTTCCACGCCGCCCGCCATGCCGACGCTGCCCACGAAAACCACTACGAGCGCGCAAATCATGATCGAGCCCTGAATGAGGTCGGTCGTGCATACAGAGAGATAACCGCCCACAAAGGTGTACACGAATACGACAAGGGCGCCCAGAATCATCATGGTGGTGTAATCGAGCCCGAACAACGTGGAGAAGAGCTTTCCGCACGTCACAAAGCAGCTGCCGCAATAGATGCAGAAGAACAGCAAGATGATAATCGCCGCAACGCTCATAAGAATACGGCGATCGTCATGAAAGCGATTGCTGAAGAAATCGGGCAGAGTGATGGCATTGCCGGCAACTTCGGAATACTTGCGCAGACGTCGCGCCACGAACTTCCAATTGAGATAGGTGCCAATCGCCAAGCCGATTGCGGTCCACATGGCATCGGACGCGCCCGTGAAATACGCAACGCCCGGCAGGCCCATAAGCAGCCAGCCCGACATATCGGACGCCTCAGCTGAAAGCGCCGTGAGCCACGGACCTAAACCGCGGCCGCCAAGGAAATAGTTCTCGGACGATGCATTCGAACGCCTCAAATAGAAAAAGCCCACCGAAAGCACGACGATGAAGTATAGGGCCATAGCGAGAATGACCTGGATGTCGCCTGATGACATCGATACCCCCTTCTAGAGCGGCACGTGCCGCAAAATACGAAAATACCTGCCGATTATACGGTATATGCCGCGATACGAGGTCACGAGCGCTTTATTTTGGTAAAGTGGTCGCGCAAACGGCACGAACCCATTAAAGGAGCGTGACATATATATGTCATACGTCGATATGTCCACGAGCGAGCTCGAATCGTTGAAGTCGGCCCTCGAAGCTGAATACGCGAGCCACTGCGCCAAGGGGCTTTCTTTGAACATGGCGCGCGGCAAGCCCGGAGCCGACCAACTGGCGCTGAGTTTGCCTATGCTTGACGAGCTCACTTCTGAAGCCGACCTGTTCGCTGAAGATGGCACCGATTGCCGCAACTATGGCGTTATGGACGGCATTGCCGAAGCGAAACGCTTGATGGGCGAAGTTATGGAGCACGACCCCGCCAACGTTTGCGTTTTCGGAAATTCAAGCCTCAACATCATGTTTGATTTGGTAACCGCCGGATACACGCACGGATATCTAGGCAGCACCCCTTGGTGCAAGCTGCCGAGCGTGAAGTGGCTGTGCCCCGTGCCTGGCTACGATCGCCACTTCGGCATTACCGAAAGCTACGGCATCGAAATGATTCCCGTTTCGATGAACGAAAACGGCCCCGATATGGAGGAAGTCGAACAGCTCGTCGCGCATGACGATTCCATCAAGGGCATCTGGTGCGTGCCGCAGTATGCCAACCCCACGGGAATCACCTATTCCGACGAAACGGTACGACGCCTGGCGGAAATGCCTTGCGCTGCGGACGATTTCCGCATTTTCTGGGACAACGCCTATTGTGTGCACCATCTCTACGAAAGCGAGCGCGACCACGTCGCCGATATCGCGGCAGCATGCGAAGCGGCGGGCAACCCGAATCGCTATTTCAAATTCGCCAGCACATCGAAAGTCACGCTTCCGGGTGCCGGCATCGCCGCCGTTGCCGCATCGGCCGAGAATATCGCAGAAATTAAAGCACGCGTGGGCGTGCAAACGGTGGGTTACGACAAAATGAACCAACTACGCCACGTGCGTTTCCTGAAAGATGCCGCAGGCGTTGACGCCCTTATGAAAAAGCACGCCGCAATCATTCGTCCTAAAGTCGAACTCGTGGCACGCACGCTCGAAGAAAATCTTGGCAATGAAGGAATTGCCACGTGGACGAACCCCGTGGGCGGCTATTTCGTCAGCTTTGACGGATTGGAGGGAACTGCAAAGCGTACGGTAGAGCTCGCCAAAAACGCAGGCGTTACCATGACGGGCGCCGGCGCAACGTGGCCCCACAAGCAAGATCCACGCGACACGAACATTCGCATCGCCCCTACCCTGCCTCCGCTTTCTGAGCTGCAGCAGGCCATGGAAGTGTTCGTGTGCTGCGTGAAACTCGCCGCCGTTGAGGCTTTGCTCGCGAAATAATTCGACCCAAGGCTTCTGCTCGCCGTCCCTCGGCCTACTTACGGCCACGGCTCGCTACCGTTCGCTTCGCTCACTATGCGCTCGCCTGACTTCGCATGGTTTTTAGAAGAAGGGCAAGAGTGAACTCAGACGGCCTAAAGCAGGCCGAGGGACGGCGAACAGAAGCCAGATTCGCCTTTCATGTGGAACAATGACGCGACGGTTCCGCATGGCGTTGGGATCGCTTAAGGTCGTCTGAGTTCATACTTGCCCTTATTTAAAAGTTAAGCGAAGCCAGGTGAGCGCATAGCGGAGCCCGAAAGGGCGAAGCGATAGCGAACCGTGACCCTAAGCGAGCCCAACGCCATGCGGAACCGAGATGGTAACAACAGCACCGCCAAATAGAGCCATATATAAAGAAAGGAGCCCGAAGGCTCCTTTCTTTATATGCGATATATCGCGCTTGGCTTAGCCGAAGCGGTATTCCACACCCATGGTAGGCTGCGGGTTTTCCCACTTCTTGATGATGGTATCACCACAAGCGAAGCGGCAGGTGCCGCATTCCAGGCAACCGGCGTAGTCGAAAGACTTCTTGCCGTCCTCGTCGCGCTTGTACAGCGCAGCGGGGCAAACCAGGATGAGCTTGTCGAATTCCTCGTCGGAGGGATCGTCCACCAGCTCGATGTGCGCATTGGACTCATCGACTTCGTACTTATTCAGAGACAGGTACTCGTCGACGTTCACCGTGAATTTGATGTCACTCATAGTGCCTTCATCGCTCCCTTGACGTCTTTGAACAGGTTCATGAAGCCGACGCCCTTGACGATGGGCATCATGGACTTCTTCATGGGCTGAACCGGGCTGCCGTCAACGACAAACATGGTGTTCATCATGTCGCGGATCATCTCGGGGTAGCCACAGAACATGCGATCGAAATGCTCCATGAAGTTAGGAACATTCTTGAACTGACGCATGTCCTTCATGACGAAGGAGTCTTCCAGGGCGTCGATGTAGCACTTCAGGCCAGCCTTGGAGGTGTCGCCAGCGTCGAGCGCCTTCACGGCAGCCTGACCAGCCATCTGGCCGGAAGCCACGGCGTAGTCCATGCCGCGAACGGTGTAGCCGAGGTTGACGCACATGGTGGCGTTGTCGCCGGCGATCATGACGCCGTCGGCAGTGAGCTCGGGCATCGTGGTGATGCCGCCCTCGGGAACGAGGTGGCCGGAATGCTCGACAAGCTTGGCGCCCTTAAGCACAGGGGCGATTTCCGGACGGTTCTTGAAGTCCTCGAGCATCTGGTACACGGGGACGTTGCCCTTGGCCGTAGCCTCAACACCGGCAACGATGCCAACAGAGATGGAGTCTTTGTTGGTGTAAATGATGCCGCCGCCGAAGGAGCCATGGGTTGCGTCGCCAGCGAACAGCCATGCAGCACCTTCGCCGGGTGCGCACTGGAAGCGCTTTTCGATTTCCTCTTCGGAAAGCTCGAAGACTTCCTTCACGCCAACAGCCATCTGGGACGCCGGAGGACGCTTGGCGCCCACGGCCTGCTCGACCAGAAGAGAGTTCGCGCCGTCGCACAGCACGACAACGTCAGCGGTGATTTCGTCTTCGCCAGCGAAGATGCCGATGACCTTGCCGTTCTCGTCTTTGATGAGCTTCTCAACGGCGATGCCGCAGATGTACTCTGCGCCAGCGTTCTCGGCCTGCTCGGCCAGCCACTGGTCGAAAGGCGCGCGAAGCACGGTGTAGGATTCCTGGCCATCCTTGAGAAGATCCTCGGAGGCGAAATCGATAGTGAAGTTGGAGCTGGGGGACATCAGCGAGATGCGCTCGTGCGAAACCTTGCGCTCGAACGGAATCTCGTCGAAGTTGTCGGGGAACACGGCGCGCAGGCAGTGACCGTAGATACGGCCGCCCGTCATGTTCTTGGCACCGGCGAAATTGCCGCGCTCAACAACCAAAACCGACTTGCCGGCCTTGGCGATTTCGTAAGCGGCAACGGAGCCAGCGCAGCCAGAGCCGACGACAATCGCGTCGAAGTCTGCCATTGACTCTTCCTTTCCTTGAAAGCGATAAGAAAAACCGGCGCAGGGTGCGCCTACGCCGGTTTACAAAGTCGAATTCGACTTAGAGCGCAGCAACAAGCGCGGGCAGGACAGTCTTGATGTCGCCAACCAGACCGTAGTCGCACTGCTTGAAGATAGGAGCGTTCTTGTCCTTGTTGATCGCGAACAGCGTGGTCGCGCGGTTGCAGCCGACCATGTGCTGCATCTGGCCAGAAATGCCAGCAGCGATGTAAACCTTGGGGCTGAGCATGAGGCCAGAAACGCCAACATAGACCTCGGTGGGAAGCCAGTTGACACCCTCGGTGAGAGGACGGGAGCAGCCGAGGCCGCCGCCGACCTTGTCGCAGAGGTCGCGAGCCATCTGGAGGTCTTCCTCAGCGCCGAAGCCGCGGCCAGCGGCAACGACAACGTCGGCCTTGTTCAGGTCGACGCCAGACTTCTCGACGGGCACAGAAGAGACGAGCTTGATGGCCTTGGCAGGAGCAACCCAAGCGAGTTCCTCGGTCGCATTGGCACCAGAAGCGGCAGCCTCAGCGAAGACGCCAGCGCCAACGCCATAGAAGGCAACGCCGGTGGCCTTCTGCTTCTTCATGCCCACGCCGCCGAAGTACATGTCGGTAGCGACGTCGCCATCGAACTCGATGACGTCGGGGATGATGGAGGCGCCAGCATGAGCGGCAACCTTGCCAGCAACGACCTTCATGTGGCGGGTCGGCTCAACGAGCACAACGCCGGGCTGCTCAGCGTCAAACGCGGCAATCACGGTGTCGGCAGCGTCGTCAACGACAGCGCCTTCGGGAAGGGCAACGTGCAGGACTTTATCGGCGACGGCGGCAGGAACCTCCATGTCGGCGATAGCGACCAGGACGACCTCATCGGCCATCGTGCGAGCGCCAGCGCAGAGCTCCTGGGCGGCGTCGGAATGCTCAGCGAGAACAAATGCTTTCATTGTTTTCGATCCTTTCCTAATTCCGCGAACTACAGAGCGGCCTTGATGGCGGCAGCGAACTTCTCGATGGCGCCATCGTCGGCGGCGTCGATGATCTCGAGCTTGCGGTCGGCCTGCTTGGGAGCCTTGCAGTCGACGACTTCGATGCTGTTGGCAAAAGCGCCTTCAGCGGCAAAGACGTTCATCGGCTTCTTGCCGGCGGCCAGAATGTCTTTCATGCCCGGGATGCGGGGCAGAGCGACGTCGGGAGCAACCGAAACAACGGCAGGCAGCGGGACCTCAACGGTCTCGACGACGTCTTCGAGGGTGCGGACAACGGTCACAACGCCGTCGCCAGCTTCAATCTTGGTAGCACCATTGACGACGGGCAGACCGAGCTTAGCGGCCAGCTGCACGTCAACCTGCTGAGCGTAGTTGTCAGCAGAGCCGTCGCCGCAGATGATGAGGTCATATTCGCCCACCTTGGCAACGAGCTCGGCGAGAGCCGCAGCGGTAGCGCCAGCGTCGAGGTCGGCGCAAGCGTCGTCGGCGGTCATGTAGAGCTGATCGATGCCGCGAGCAAGCACGTTCTTCTTGGTCTTGGAGTCGTCGATTTTTTTACCGCCGACCGTGATGCCCACGACTTCGGAACCTTCGTTGGCAGCAGCCAGCTGAGCGGCGGCTTCCATCGCGTTCAAGTCGTAGGTCGAGACGATCTGGTGAGCCTTGGCGTAGTCGAGGCTACCGTCGCCGGACACCTGGATGTCCTGATCGTCAGGAACGACCTTGAAAGAAACAACGATTTTCATCTTGTACCTTTCCCTTCTCGGATACGTTTCTTAACAGACTGTCTTATGCGTGACTTACTAATTGGCGTATTTCTTGGCAACCTGGCGGCCGGCAATGTAGGCCATGACTTCGTGGGTGCCACCGCCAAACATGTTGCCGCGCAAGTCAGCCCAGATACGACCAATGCGGACTTCCGTAGTATAACCCAAACCGGCGTAGATGGAGAGCGCCATGTCGGCGACCTGGAAGCACTCGGAGCAGCCGTAGCGCTTGAGCATTGCGGAGTCGAGCTGAACCGGTTCGCCGTTGTCGAGCTTCCACAGGGTCTTGTAAAGCATGTTGCGAGTATTCTGAACCTTGATCTCCATGTCGCAGAGCTTCTCCTGGATCATCTGCAGCTTAGTGATCGGCTTGCCGAAAGCGATGCGCTGGTTGGCGTACTTGGCAGCGTCCTCGAGGGCGGCCTGAGCCAGACCAACCTGCTCGGCGACGATGAAGGAGCGCTCGACCTCGAAGTTCTTCATGAGCATCATGAAGCCCTCGCCCGGCTTGCCCATGCGCTGCTCTTCCGTGACGACGACGTCATCGAAGTAGACCTCGCAGAACGGGATGCACTGCTGGCCAATCTTGTGCAGCGATGCAGTGGAAACGCCCGGGGTGTCCATGGGGATGTACCAGAGGGACATGTTGCGGTTCTCACGGCTGGGATCTTCGTCCTTGGCGACGACGATGGTGTACGGGAGCTTCTCGCCCATGGTGACCCAGGTCTTCTGGCCGGAAAGCTTGTAAGTGCCGTCGGCCTGCTTCTTTGCAACGCAGGTCATGGAGCCATTGTCGGAGCCAGCGCCCGGCTCGGAGATGGACAGCGAAGCGATAGGCCAGCCGGTCTCCATGTAGTGGTCAACGGCCTGCTGCTTCTGCTCTTCGGTGCCGAACTCCATGATGTCAAACATGGACAGGGAGTTCTGATAGAGGATGTGCATGCAGCCAGCACTGTGGTAAAGCTCCTCAATCATCAGGCCCAACGTGACTTTGTCAGCAGGGATTCCGCCATACTCCTCAGGAATGCCCATCAGGCCAAAGCCAGCGTCGCGATATGCCTCGGCGATTTCGTCGGGCATGCCGCCGTTCTCGTACATTTCCTTCACGACGTCGTCGGTGAAGTAGCGATCGCAGAACTCACGCACGCTTTCGAGCAGCAGCTCTTGCTCATCGGTCAAAGCGAAATCCATTGCTTCCTCCTAATAAATGTCGACTTTTCGACCAACCTGTCCCCTTCGCTACAAGGCGCAGGTTTCGATATGGGCAGAATACGCCGTTCGCGTCCGTTCGAGCACGGTCAGTTCTCGTATTTTGTGCAAAAATTGGCCGATTTGCGGGACATATAACTAATTCTGTAGCTTTGTGGTTCGATGTATAGGATTGGCATATGCTTTTACACGTAAAACCAGGCAAAACAATGCCTTTACGAATGAATGAAGGGGTCTTTACTTATAAATCTGGTAGGACATATCGATACATATGTCGCCCCCTGATGCTAAAATGAGGATACTTACGCGCGAGACGCCGACGTGAGACATACCCTTGTTTTCACCACGCACTCGCGAAACTGTCCCAATTCACTCGCATTATAAGGAGCGTTATGGCATCTTCCGACACCATGGAGCTTATGGGCGAATCGTTCGTAAGCCTCGCCGAGAAGCTCCCCATTGAGAGAATCTCGGTTTCCGACATCGTTGCCGCCTCGGGCAAAAACCGCAAGACGTTTTACTACCACTTCGAAAGCAAGGCCCACCTCATTCGTTGGGTTTTCCGCAATGACCTCGCAGAAACGCTGCTGGAACGCTTCGATTCCGACCATTTGGTGTACGAAAGAGAGGCGGAAGGCGCCATTACCGACAAGCCGTATTACGCCTTCAAGAAAGTCGGTGTGCGCTCGCTTGACGGCTCGGAGTTCTTTCAGGCGCTCGCCGATACCCTCGAGAAACGCCGGTCGTATTACGCCAAAGCGCTCCAAAGCGCCGAGAACGACGGGCTTCGCGCGTACCTTTACGACCTGTATGTTCCAGCGCTCGAGCACGACATTCGATTCATTCTGAGCAACCGTTCTTTGGGTGACTCGGCGGTGCATTTCCTTGCCGAGTTCTACACGGGAGCCGCGATCAGCTACCTAGTTCGTCGCGTGTGCATGCCCTCGAACGTGGGCATTTTGAGCGACGTGGAACCCTTCCAGAACATCATTCATTCCTCGCTTGAGAGCGAAATTAAGGAGCAGCAGCTGCGTCGCGTGCTGTAAACCACCCTGGAACTTCCGCTTATAGCAATGCCGTTTGACCACGTCAAACGGCATTTTTTCAACTTGCAGATTCGCAAATCGACCAAATTGAATGTGTCATTTTTCGAAAATGTCTACCTCAAAAAAAGTTTTTCACTTTCGGCGAGCGGTCGTTTTCAAGACGTGAGCGGTATCTGTTTTGAGAAATACTACCTTGTTGCTCACATTTTGCACACATTAAAACAGTTGGGCCGCCCGAAGGCGGCCCAAGTCGTCACCGAAATCGTAATTTGAGGCCGTTTTCCACCCTCAAAACTGACAAAAATCGCCTAATGCACCGAGCAAGAGAGGCACGGATCATACGCACGCACGAGCTTTCCGACCTCCAGACGAATCTCTTCCTCACAGGCACCTTGCTCAGCCATAAGCTCGGCAAGCGTACGAACGCTCGATTCGGTGTCACCCAGATTATGAATCGTTGGCGTGATAATGCTCGCGTGCTTAACGCGGCCATCCTCGCCAATTTCCAACTCATGGATAAGCGTGCCGCGCGGAGCCTCGGTCATGCCAACGCCCCTTCCCGCGCGAACTTCGAATTCCACAGGCTTGCTCGTTCCCTCGCCGAATGCCAACCAGCGAAGCATAGCCTCGCAGCGAACACACACATCGACGAGTTCGACTGCTTGCGCGACATTGTTCAAGAACGGGTTTCGCACCGGCGGACGAAGGCCGGCCTTCGCGGCAGCCAATCGCGCCGGCTGCGAAAGCTCGTTCCAGCTCAAGTTGATGCGCGCAAGGGCGCTCGTCGTAATGTTTTTCTTCGTGCTCGTACGGCGCGAGAATCGAGCAGCCGAATGATCTACGGCGTATTCTTCGATATTCTCCAGATAATCAGCCGCGGCAAAACGCGCGCCGTCCGATGCGAACGCAGCGGTGTCGCCCACCACACAATAACGACCATCTTCCACAAGCGCCATGAAATCGCCGGACGTTTCAATCGCAGGCACTTCGAAGCCCGCGAACACATCAACCGTCTTTTCGCAGAATTCACGCGCTGCGGCAACTTTATCGGCCATAGCGAGGCAATCGTCACGAGAAGGTTCATGAGTGAAACCACCCACGACACACGTGATGGGGTGAATCGAACGGCCGCCAACAAGCGTGCACAGTTCATTGCCCAACGACTTAATGCCCATGCCGCCATTGAAAAGCTCTGGGGCAGATTCCGCAAGGGGGAATGCGCTGTCGAGCCCCTCGAAATCGGGGGCCGCGAAAACAAACAGGTGCGCCGCATGATTCTGAAGGAAGCTGCCATACACGAGCAATTCGCGAAGGACGCGCGTACGCTCGCTCGTTTTCACGCCGAAAATCTGCTCGATTGCAAGCAAGTCGGTTATCACATGGCTTGACGAGCAGATGCCGCAAATGCGCGAGGCGATATAGCTCGTCTGCGAAAACGGACGGCCTCCCACCATCGATTCGAATAAGCGAGCAGGTTCCACCACATTCATTTTCACATCGGACACGCGGCCATCTTCGATGGAAAGCGAGATATTGCCATGACCCTCGATGCGAGCGATGTGGTTCATAGAAAGCGTCGTGCGCATAGGCTACTCCTCCCCTTCCAAAACAGGCGAAATCATAGGATTGACCAGGTTGAACAATTCAAGTGCCTCATCGAAGCGAGCAGCTCCGACACCCGATGCCTCGGCAAACGCGCGCGCCGCTGACAGATTCGCATTCGGCGATAGGCCGCGGCATCCGTTGCACTCACGACCAAGCTGTACGCATTTCGCGTTGCAACCTTCTTGCGTCACAAGACCCAAGCACACTTTCCCCTCGTGCCACAAGCAGTTGCTTTCATTACGCTTGCAGCTGCCGCACATCGTTCCCGTTTGAACGGTCGCATTGCTTCCGTATATCGCGCGCTGCATCACAGCAACGAAATCGGCGGGGTCGATCGGACAGGCGCGAACCTCGAAATCGACATCAACCACGCTGCTCACCGGCTGCGGAATGAGCATTTCGCCGCAGGCCGAGGGAAGCTCGTCGCCATATACGCTTTTCGCGCGCTCGTCCAAATCGCGCGCAGCGATAGACGGAATGCCGCCGCATACCGCGCATGCCCCCATTGCGATGAGGCATTTCGCGCGATCACGCCAACGCTCAACGAGTTCGCGAGATTCAACCGTGGAAACGGCTCCTTCGATGATTACCACATCCACATCGCCCTCGGGTTCGGGCGCACTTGAGGCCATTTGCCAATATTGGACATCGATTTGACCCAAAATCTCAAGCAGATGCGATTCCGCGTTCGTTATTTGCAGCTGGCAGCCAAAGCAGCTCGCCAAGCCCAGCACCACCACGCGCGGCGTGGCGTTTCTTTTCGTTTGGCATTCCATCTACATCGACCCCTGAATATTCTTCGCTTCCCAATAGTTGAACACGGGTCCGTCGATGCACACATACTGATGCCCAACTTGGCAATGCCCGCATTTGCCCATGCCGCATTTCATATGACGTTCGAAACTCATATAAATACGATCGTAGGGAATGCCCTTCTTGCGCATTTCCTCAACGACGAATCGATACATGACCGGCGGACCGCACAGCGCGCCGAAGGTATTATCGGCATCGACTTCCAAATGCTCGAACGGCTTCGTAACCAAGCCGACTTCGCCATCCCAACCGTCTTCGTAATTGTCGACGGTAAGATGCAGGTCGAAATCACGGCGATGGCGCCACATCTCAAACTGGTCGCGAAACATGACTTCACGCGGGTTGCGCGAACCGTAAATAATGGTGACCTTGCCGAACTCGCTGCGCTCGTCGTGAATGTTGTTGATAAGCGAGCGCAAGGGTGCAATGCCCAAGCCGCCCGCGACGAGCAAAATATCGTGGCCCTTCATTTTCTCGAAGGGGAACGGACGGCCAAAGGGCCCGCGAATGCCAACGACGTCGCCGCACTGCATTTTGTGCAGTTCTTCGGTGAACTTGCCCGCACGACGAACGCACAATTCAATAAAGCCCTGCTTGGAAGGCGACGATGAAATAGAGATGGGCGCTTCGCCGACGCCGAAGATAGACAGCTCGACGAACTGGCCGGGCTGCTGGTGGAACGCTTCGCGAATGCGCTCGTCGATCAGGCGGAACTCGAACAACTTCTCAGTTGCGGTGAGTTCCATGATGGATGTAATGCGCGCAGGCCACGGGCGATACGGGTTTTCGGCCATGAGTTCCGCGCCCGTTTTCACATGGCCCGCCGCTGCAAGCGGAGATACTTCGACCGAAGTCGTGAAAGCATGCCTATTCGCCATCGCACGCCCCCTTTCCCTGCTGGGCGTCATGCGCGCCGCGCGTTTTCTCGTCGAAGAATTTCAGCACTTCGATGGGATTGATGCCGGTTTTGCACGCGTCAACGCAACGCCCGCAACCGACGCAGAGCATGCTGCCGTGCTTTTCTTTGAAGCCATTGAGCTTGTGATACATGCGATGACGCACGCGCTCGCGCTCGCTCGGGCGGAAATTATGACCGCCTGCAACCGTTGCGAACTGGGGATTCGTGCAGCAATCCCACTCGCGCACGCGCTCGCCGGTTTTGCCGTCGAATGCAAGTTCGTCGACTATGTCGAAGCACATACACGTGGGGCATACCGAAGCGCATGCGGTGCAATTCAGGCAGCGCGAGCCAAGCTCAGCCCAAAACGGATCGGAGTGGTACGTGTCCATAAGCATGGCAACGTCTTGCACAAAGGGAATATCAGAGGAAAATGCCTCGTTGCGGCGGCGAGTGGCGGCAGCGAAAGCAGCGCGATCCTCGTCGGTCGCTTCACGCAGCGTGGTTGATTCCTCAAGAACTTCCGCCGCGGCAACCGAAGAGATAGAGACCCAGAATCGGTCCCCCAAATCTTGCAGGAACAAGTCGTATCCGGCAGGCGCTTCGTCGGCATCCATGCGATGGCAGAAGCACGACTGGGAAGGCGTGCATCCAACGCCCACGATGAGCGTGGCTTCGCGACGCGCGCGATAGTACGGGTCGGGGTACGGCCCTTCAAGGAATACGGAATCAAGTTTTTCGATAGCGTTCATATCGCAAGGATGAACGCCGAAGAGAACGCGCGGCTTCACATCGAGCTCATAGGCGTCGACATCGTTTTGCGCCACGTCAAATTTGAAGAGCACCTCGCGAGGAGGCAGGAAATACTTTTTGGGAGATGCGATGGTGGTCGAGTAGTTCAGCACCACATCATTCGGGTCTTCGATGGTATCGAAAATGTGGCCCTGGTCGCATTCGACCGGGGCCACAAGTTCGTAAGAATCCATGAAAGCCCGAATGAGCGAAGGCACGTCACCAGCATCAATGATGCGGTAGAGCACGAGCTCCTCCTTCAATCCAACAATGAAAGCGAGCGGCTTGCCGACGTGTTCGCCCGAAAGGCTTAGCGCTGGTTATTTATGCACCGAAGAAGATGCCGATTTCACGCTCGGCGGACTCGGGCGAGTCGGAGCCGTGAATAACATTTTCGTCCATAATGAGACCAAAGTCACCACGAATCGTGCCGGGGGCAGCTTCTGCCGGGTTGGTGGCGCCCATGAGGGTGCGCATCTTCTTGACAGCGCCTTCGCCAGACACAACCATCTTCACGACCGGGCCGCTGGTGATGTACTCGATGAGGCCGTTGTAGAAGGGCTTGCCCTCGTGCTCAGCGTAGTTCGCAGCAGCCTGCTCGGGGGTAACGTTGGCCAGCTCCATGCGCTCGATAACGAGGCCGGCACGCTCGATGCGGCTCACGATCTCGCCGATGTGATGATTGCGCACAGCGTCGGGCTTGAGCATGGAGTAGGTCTTTTCAATTGCCATGATTGTTCCCTTTCTTAAAGAAAAAAACGGCTTTTTAACAGGCGCGACGCCATAGACGACGCGCTATATTGCAGCCTGGTTGCCCAGGCGGTGCAGCATTTACGACTGCTGGGAGGCGAACGTCATTTGCACGCCGGAAACCTTCCAACCGAGCATGTCGCGGACCATGGACACAGTGTAGGACACTTCCCCGCCCTCGGACGTGGATGCCGTCACATACACCGTGGAGTTTGACATGGATTTGTCCATGCCGTCGATGGTGACATCGGAGTCGGACACGACGCCGCGCATGGCATCGTCAACCTTATCGGAGCTCATCGACGACACGAAATAGCTCGAAGCGTTATCGGTGTCGGCGAACAGGCTCTTCACCACGCTTTCCTGGGTGGGATAGCCATAGCCCTGCGTGTACAGGAACACGCCCGCGCCAGCGGCGAGCAGGAGCAGCACGAAGAACGCGACCAGAATCTTCAGGCCAACGTTGCGGCGCTTGCGGTCTTGGCGCGCAATGCCCTTCGAGTAGCGCTCAAGCTCTTCATCGCTCGCGTTGAAGAAACGCTCATCGCCCGAATTGTAGTTATCGACCGGGTCGTAGCCATAAGCTTCAGCGGGGTAATACTGCGGGTCGGCATACGCTTCCATCGAATAAGCGTCGTCTTGCGTGGGCACGCCATCGGCCGGAACGTCGAGGCCCGACATGTCATTGCCATCATCGGAGGCAGCCGCGGGGGCAGAAGCAGCCTGCTGGCCAATGGCGGGCATCGCGATGGTGCCCGTTGCCATGCACTTGGCCGCCTGGGCGTAGTCGACGCTGGCCGACTCGCTCAGGAAATAGGTCTTATCGGCGAGAGCCGACTCGAATGCGCTCATGGCCTTCTGCATTTGGCCCAAAGCCACGTACGCCTGGCCAAGGTTCGCGTACATCTTGTTGCGCGTGGCGGCGTCCATGTCGAACTGCAGCGCGCTTTCGTACGACGCCACGGCATCGGCGGGGCGATTGAGGGCCATGAAGCACACACCGAGGTTGAGCAACGCTTTGCTCGGATCGGGGTTGCGCGAATCAAGCGCAGCCTCGCGGAACGCGACGCCGGCTTCGGCATTCTTGCCAAGCTTCAAAAGCGCATTGCCCATGCCCAGATATGCCTTATAGGGGGTGTCGTATTTGGCATCGGAGGTGGCGATTTCGAAATGAGACACGGCGTTTTCGTAATCGTGCTTGAAAACGTACGCTTTGCCCAAGTTGCAATTCACCGCGCCCACGGCATCGTAGGCGGAATCGGCGGTCGCCTGCGTGTACGACTCAATAGCCGAGTCGAAGTCTTTCAGCTGAAGCAAGCAGTTGCCCAGCTGGTGGTACAGATACCCCAAATCGCCCGGGCCTTTCGGCACGCTGGGATCTTGGAGCAGCTGGACGTACGCCTGGCTTGCGGCCTGGAAGTCGCGAGCCTGGTATGCGGCTTGCGCCTGGGCTACGTATTGGTTGTCCATGAATTCCTGTCTTCCTTGAATACGCGTGAAAGCTCGCGGTTAGTCGGCGTTTTCGATTTCGATAGCTTCAATAACGTCGCCCACGCGAAGCTCGGCGATGACGTCTTTGCCCTCGATGGTCTGGCCGAACACGGTGTAGCCAGAGTCGAGGTTATGCTGGGGGCCCAGGCACAGGTAGAACTGGGAACCCGCAGAATCGGGATCGGCGCTGCGAGCCATGGCCAGCGCGCCATCTTCGTGGGAGTTGTTCGGGTTGGTCTTGAACTCCTGCTTGATGCAGTAGCCCGGGCCGCCCGTGCCAAGACCCGCCCAGGGGTTGCCAGCAGCTTCGATGACCTGCGCAGAATCGAGGTCGCGAGTGTTGGGGCAGCCGCCCTGAATGACGAAGCCGGGAACATAGCGGTGGAACTTGAGGTTGTCGTAGAAGCCCTTGCGAGCAAGCTCGACGAAGTTGCCCACATGGATGGGGGCATCGTTGCCGGCGAGCTGAACTCGAATGTCGCCCTTGGAGGTTTTGATGACGGCGATTTCCTTACCGTTGGGCTGATACTCGGGGGTATACAGTGCCATAGTCGATAACTCCTTCTTTATCGTGCGTTGAAACTGCGTCTGGCGCCGAGGGTTCGGCGCGAAGTCGAAGCATCGTTGCTGCAAGCGGCGCCTCTTTTGCCGCATTCGGCAGCACATAAGCCTTTGTATGATACCGCGCAATGGCTTTTTGCAGGCCTGCGCCATAAAAATTGCTCATGAACTCGATGGAATTCAAGCACGAAAACGCCTCGAACCTGAAAAAGGCGGGCGCCTGCGCGCCCGACGCCGGTTGCAAGGGCGACTATCGCCCCTACGCGCAAAAACGCCCACGCGGGTGAGCGTTCACCGGGCGCGGGCGCATCTTCTTTTGCCGCCGCATGCTGCGGCCTTAAGAAAAATTGATCGCTCTACTGGTTTTTGTTCGCGAAAATCGAAACCGTTTCCACGTGGAAGGTCTGCGGGAACATATCGACGGGCGTTGCTTGCAAAAGCTCGAAACCTGCCGCTTCAAGCAGCTTCACGTCGCGTGCCCACGTGGCGGGGTCGCAACTCACGTACGCCACGCGCAAAGGCGCCGCCTCGGCGATTGAGCCGATGATTTCCTTTGCAAGGCCGCTTCGGGGCGGATCGACGATGAGCGCATCGAGTTCACCAAGCTCGGGCAGCTCGCGCGTCGCGTCGCCGCCAATGACCTCGACATCGACGTTTTCCTGCTCAACGGTGTGACGCAAATTGCGCACGCTCGAACCATACGATTCCACGGCGTACACGCCGCCACAGCGCTTCGCGAGCGGAATGGTGAACGTGCCTACCCCGCAGAACAGGTCGGCCGCAACGCAATCTTCATCAAGCTCGAGGCCGTCGAGGGCAAGCTGCACCAGTTTGTCGGCCTGAGGCGTATTCACCTGGAAGAACGACGGCGCGCTCACGCCGTGCTCAATGCCCGCCACGGTTTCGCGCCAAAAGCCGCGGCCATCAAGAATCTCGAGGCCCTTGAGCTTGCGCGCGCTGCCCGTATCGGCCGTCATCACGCGCACGATCGATGACGCTTTCACGGCCGTGGACAGGGTTTTCGCCACGGCATTGCGCGGGAACGGACCCGGCGTCGTCCAAAGCGCCACTTCCAAATCACCCGAACGGTGCGAATGGCGCACTCCCACGCGATGAATGCCCAAATCTTCTCGACCCGTAAGATAGCGCAGGGCGCCGCGCAGAGCCTTCGGCGTTTTTTGGGCTTGCTTGTGCGCAAGCGGGCATGCGTCAGCGGCAAGGATTTTGTCGCTCCCCTTTTGGTGGAAGCCCATCTGGAAGCCCCGCTTCGCATCGAAGGCGCAGCTGAACTCAAGCTTGTTGCGATATTCCATTTGGCGCTTCGACGGCACGCATGCGCCAACGATGCGCTCGGCACGCTCGGCGTCGAAACCGCCGATACGGCGAAGCTGCGACACCACCGCATCACGCTTCGCAGCGAGTTGGCTCTCATATGAAATATGTTGCCAACCGCATCCGCCGCATACGCTCGCCAGCGGGCACGCCGACGGCACGCGATCGGGCGATGGGGCGACGAGCTCAACCACGTGGCCTTCGCAGAAATTGCCCTTGTCGCGGTCGATTTCGACCAAGGCGACATCCCCCGGGCACACGCCGTTCACGAATACGGTTTTGCCGTTTTCCGCACGGCCGATACCCGCATCGCCATAGGCAAGGCGATCGATGGTAATAGTTTCTGGCATAGTTCCTCTTTCTCGCGAAAGACATTTTAGCGTATAATGAGCGACTGCGATGTGCCCCAGTAGCTCAGGGGATAGAGCGTCTGCCTCCGGAGCAGAAAGCCGTAGGTTCGAATCCTATCTGGGGCACCACGTATATTCAAGCCCGCGTCATGCGGGTTTTTCTTTTTCCGAAAACGCCCACCCCTTCCGATCCTTTGCGCCCGCGGCCTGGCTGGACGCAAAAAAAGCGGACCCGCACGCGGGCCCGCCTGGGAGGGGCGAATTCGCCTTGCTTCATTACGCCATCGCATTTCTTTCAGTCGCCGCGAACGTTTTCGCCCGATGGGCTCAGCGCTTGCAGCATACGGGGAAAGCGCGCATCAGAGGCCCATATCTACCGAAGCACGGGCTTCAATGGGCTCGGCCTTACTTCGCGAAGCGATTTGCCGCAAGCAACATGGCAACGTTAACGACTGCATCTGCGGCAAACCAAATGCCGAGCGAAGAGGTATCGATGCTGACCTGGTTCAGCGTGGCGAACGTACCCACGGTGAGCACCATTACCACCAATCCGCATACTGCACATGCCACAAGCAAATTCACGCACGCGCGCTTCGGGGTTTTCGCGCGGCGCACGCATGCCACGGCGACCATAGAGGCTGCGCCGAGCAACGTTCCGAGGAATGCGGCAAACACGATAGCCGCCACCACGAGCATGCCCGTTCCCGGAAGTTTCGAGCTCATCGACCCCACCTGCACGGAGGACAAAATGCCGCTTCCAACGATAACCAGGCAGATGATTGCGACAAGCGCCGTTGCCCAACCCCACAGAAACGCACTTGCCGCGCCTGCCTGCGCGCCCTCACGGCGCGCGATGGCCGCGTACAGCGCCACACCCGCAACCGAAAGCGTGAGCGCGAGCGAGGCGGCGAACATGAATGCCACGAACGCCGAGCCCGTGAGAATGGAGCAAATCGTATCGAGAATAGCCACGTCGCTCGCCGAGATGTAGTCGTAGGCAAGCGACCCCGTTGCATCCATGACGCCCAGGCCAATGCGCGCCACAACGGCCACAATGAGCGCCATTCCGAACAAGGTCAAATACGGCCTGGCCATGGCTTTCATTTGGGTTTTCATGTCAGGCCTCCCTAAAACTCGTTGTCGATGACCGACGTTCCGCACAGATATCCGCCGCAGAATGCCAAGCCCACATCGCCCATGAGCGAGCCCAGAATAGGATCGCCGATATAGGAATTCTCGCCGCACGCACCACCAGCCGTATGCCATCCCGCATACAAGCCGGGAATCACGAGGCCATCGGTGCCCACAACCTGCATTTGGTCGTTGATGAGCAAGCCCGCCTTGGTGCCATACAGGTTGCCGCCAATACGGCACCCATAGAACGGCGGCGTCGTAATGGCATGCAGCCATTCGGGGGGCATGGGATAGAGGAAGTCGTCTTCGCCCTTTTCGCAGCATTCGTTCCACTTCGCAACGGCATCGGTGAGCACGCCTTTCGCGAAGCCCAAATCGGCCTCAAGCTCCTCGAGCGTATCGCGACGCTTGAGCACATCGGCGTCGATGGCGTCTTGCACGCCATGGTGCCAATCGCGGTAGTGCTCGGGCACCTTGTCGATCTGCTCCAAATCAGGCGTGATGAGCTTGCGGCAGTGCTCCTGCGCAAAGCCCGCCAAATGGTCTTCGTAGTTCGCGTCGAAGATGATGTAGGAGCGATGCCCGGGAGGCGTCATTTGGATGGTCGCCAAATCGCCCAGCGCGTAAATCGCGTTCGCGCCGTCTTCGCCCACGCGGCTGTCCATATAACGCAAACGGTTGCCCGCGCGATCGATGGTAAGCCACGGCTGACGCGAGAGCTGCGTCATGCCGTCATAGAGGAAGCGCGCCCACTGCCCACCTTCGGCCTGCCAATCAACGCCGCCGTCGAAGCTCGCCGAGCTGTTGAAGCCCGACACGTCGGCGCCAACGCCCAGTCCCATGCGGAAGCACTCGCCCGTTTCGCCGCCCACGAGGTAGCTCGACGCGCAGCCCATGGCCGCCGTGGGAATGTAGCGATCGAGCAGGGCTTTGTTATTGCAGAACCCGCCCGCCGTAAGAATGACGCCCTTGGGTGCGTGAATGTAGACCTCATGCTGGAAATCTTGCCTGGCGACCAAGCCCACGATGCGGCCGCTTTCGTCTTGCACGAGCGCCTCGGCGGGACAACGGAAGATGAATTCGACGCCCTTGGATACGCCGTAATTGTACATGGCATCAGTCGCGTCTTTCATCTTCAGCACGTGATGGTCGAGCGTGGAATTCTTCGGCGCGACGTACACCGGCACTTCGCCCAAACGCCACTTCACGCCGCAATCGGCCATCCAGTCGAGGGAGTGGCCGCCCTCGCAAGCGATTTTGTAGATAAGCTTCGGGTCGGCCGCATAGTGGTATTCGTCCATCGCCCAGTCGGTAAGCGCCTTGGGGTCGAACGGATAGCTCGGGAACGCGAAGCGCTTTTCTTCCTGCTTCGAATAGCCGCCCAAAATGCCACACATGCCAGCCGATTGCGCATTGCCGCCCCATGACGCCATGCTTTCAACGCAGATGACCGAAGCGCCCAGTTCAGCCGCACGCGCCGCAGCGTTCAAGCCGCCGCCGCCTGCGCCCACAACCACGACGTCGCATTCGTAATCCCACGCATCGGGGACCTTGCGCGGCTCGATGGCCGTGGCATCGTTTGCGGGAAACGCCTCCGCATCATGCTCGCGATACGTGCCATCGGACGCACTCGCATTCGTGTCTTTCGATGGAGCAACCGCCACAGCTTTGCTGCCGTCGGCCGCCCAGTCGCCAATGACGCCCGCCTCTTCGGCATGCGCCGCCGCTGGCATTGCGCTCGCCGCAGCCAAGCCGCCGGCCAAAGCCGCCGCTCCAGTCAAGAAATCACGGCGGGAAACGCCCTTGTTCTCAAGAGTTGCCATGGCTATTCCCCCTTCTGCACTTTGTCGATGGTGGTACCGCCGCCAACTTCAACGGATTGCAAGTCAGCACCCGCCTGAATAAGGGCGTCGGTTGTGGCCTGACGCACGCCGGCGGTGGTGATAGTCGCGCCCGAAATGCAATCGATATCGGGACCCTGCTCAGCGTCAATCATCGCGGCGTACTTGCCGTCGCGAATGGCCTCGAAGCCGCCCACGCTTTGCGTTTCGCCTTCCTGGGTCACCTCGACGCAGTTAATATGGTTGTCTTGCACCACGAGCGTCACCGTGATAAGGCCGTCCATTCCCAGGCCTTTGCCGGTGTACACGCCATCGGTCAGCGTGAAATCGCTTTGCGCCTTCGCGCTCGCGCCCACTTCAACGGCCCACGGATCATCGGCATGCATAGCGAGCTGCTCGGCGCTTGCCGCATCCTTGCTGCCGGACCCCTCGAACGACGCACCGCAGCCCGTCATGGCAACGGCAAGCGCGCATGCGCCGCATGCGACAAACGCGCGAGTTCCCTTTGCAGTATTCGTTCGCATCGGTACCCCTTCCCTTATGTTTGAATCCCCATTCATTACTTCATCGAATTTCTTTTTTTGTTGCGTCGATGAACTTTTAACGCACTATAGCACACTTCATAAAATCTTGATAGCCCCTGCTTGAGAAGGTTTTTAAGATTGACGCTTTGTCAATTCTGTACATTGACACTGTGTTAACATGCGTCGTATTGTGTGGACATCGTGAAGCGGTAATTCCGACAGCCTCATCTTTAGGGGAAGGAGAAGGCATGGATCGCAAGCTTGAAATCATTCAATGCGCGCGTGAGCTCATCGAAGAGCGCGGCCTCGCGAAAACATCGGTCGCGGCGATCACCGAGCGCATGAATGTGGCGCGCACGCTGTTTTACCACTACTTCCCCAGCAAGGAAGATCTCGTCGCCGCCGTGCTCGACACGTATGTGGACGAATTCATCGCAAGCCTGAAGGAATGGAATGCCCAGCGCGTTGAAGGCGACATCGAAGGCGCGCTCGACACCATCGTGGCACTTATTCGCGACCAGCTTTTCGACAACGACGCAGCGCACAAGCCATTTCGCCGGGCGCTCGCCACGCACGAAAACGCTTCACTCTATCTGCAATTCATCAATCGCGTCGCCGATGCCTCGGCGAGCTATATCGTTGAAACCACCGTGGCCGATTTCGGACGCCTGCATGAAGTGCGCATCAACCACGTATACGAAACGTTCTACATGCTCATATTGGGCATTGTCGGTTACCTGCGCCTGCATCCCGAAGTCAGCGACGACGTACTGAAAGATATCATCGCCCAAACGCTTCATTTCGAGCGAGAGCGCGAACAAAGCCACCATACGGCATAGAGCCGAGGGGATAGAGGGGACCTACGGGCTTCGAGGACATGGGAAGACTTTTCGGCCCGCAGATCTAAAGAATGCTAGCGAGGACAATTCTGGCGAGCAGCTCAAGGCGGTCGTACGAAGGCGCGCGACTCTACGCGCGATAAGCCGTACGCGCAAGAACCGAGATCCGACAGAATTGTCCGCAGCGGCACAGGGTGCGCGGGCCGCAAGCCAGCGCAACAAAGAAAGGGGGCATCCAATGCTGTTTGACGTCTATGGCGATACCGCCGTATATCAATGGATTGGATGGATCATCGTATTTCTGGCGCTCATTGGGTTCAATGAAATCGCGCGACGCACGAAAATCGGCGGCATCACGTGCTTTCTGGTAATCCCCGGAATTCTCACCGTGTACTTCATCGCGATTTACGCAGGAGCCGCAGCGGGCGCCGAATGGGCCCTTAACAACCCGACGTATCTCTACATGAACAGCTGGTTCCATTACGCCAAGCTCTACGCCGCAACCGCGGGCTGCATCGGCTTCCTTATTCTGAAGTACCACTGGGGATCGCTCGGCAAGGCCGAATGGTTCAAGTGCTTCCCGTTCATCATTGTGGCCATTAATATTCTGATCGCCGTGGTGAGCGACTTCGAAAGCGCCGTGCGCGCCTTCGGCACCACCTGGGTTTCCAGCGAGGGCGTCACGCTGTACGGTGGCTGGCACAACGTGTTCAACGGCGCTGCCGGCCTTCTGAACATCTTCGTCATGACCGGCTGGTGGGGCATCTACGTGTCCAAGAAGAAGCAGGACATGCTGTGGCCCGACATGACGTGGGTCTTCATTCTGAGCTACGACATTTGGAACTTCTGCTACACCTACAACTGCCTGCCCACCCACTCTTGGTACTGCGGCCTGGCGCTGCTGCTCGCCCCCACCGTTGCCAACTTCTTCTGGAACAAGGGCGGCTGGATTCAGAACCGCGCTTACACGCTGAGCCTGTGGTGCATGTTCTGCCAGGTGGTTCCCATGTTCGCAGACAGCTCCATTTTCGCGGTGCAGTCGGTGAACAACCCCGACGTGAACCTGGTTGTCTCGATTCTCGCCCTTGTCGCCAATATCGCCGCCGTGGGCTACGTGATCTACCGCGCCAAGAAGCTCGGCGTGAACCCCTACACCCACGAAGTGTTCAAGGGCACGCGCGATTACGAGCAGGCCATGCTGCGCGAGGAGAACGCCGCGTAACGCGCGAAGCATTTCGTAATGCGCAAAACGCACCTCGAATGTGGCTTTGCACCACGATGAAAGCAGGAAACCCCTGGTTGCACCACGCAGCGACCAGGGGTTTTCCTGTTTACACAGAAATGGTGCAGGAGAAGCATGCGAAGATGCGGCCCCGCATGCCACATTCGAGGGCCTTTTTGAACAAATTCGGAAGCCCATCGAGACAGTCGCGCAAGCGCGAATGCCGTCGAGGCTAGCCGGCAAGGGCTTTCGAACGAGGCTCGATTGCGAGCTCGAGTAACGACCGCCGGAAAACCCATGAGCCAAACCGGGCCGGAGACGACATTTCCCCATGCGTGCATTCGGAGCGTCGCCAAATGCCTCGAACGGCGCTTCTCCATACGCTGTAGTTGGCGCTTCCATGCACGCCTCGACCGGCATTTCACTATGTGCGTCCCAATCGGCCTTTTCCCTAGGCACCACGCTCGCGCAGACGCACACGGCCAATGGCAACAGCGATAATCGCGATTACGAGCGCCCATAAAAAGGTAACGCCGACCTCCCCGACCGCCTGAAACACCAAGCTCGAAGTAATTTGGGGCGCCTGCGACACCTCGAGCATGGCATTGGTCGCCCAGTAAAACGGCGTGAACGCCGCAGCCATGCGCACCCCTTCGCCCACAACCGAAAGAGGAATCCACGCGCCGCTGAAGAAGCTGCACGCCAAACCGATGATATTGCCGGCACCATTGGCAACGCTTTCGCTCGCTCCGAGCTGCCACAACAAAAAGCCAACCGCCGCGCCAATAAGGGCCACACCAAGCTGGCCGAGCACAACAACTGCAACAGAAGCGAACGTCGCCCCAGAAGAAAGAGGCCTGAATGCCACAAGGCCCGCCGCGGCAATAACCGCCCAAATAATCACCGAGGCAAAAACGCACGCGAGCCCCACCTGCATGCCGTAGCTTTCACTGCGCACAGGACCTACTATGAGGCGGCGGCGCATTTCGGTCTTGCGCAGCGATGCCAAGCCGACCGCAATGAAAATCGCCGACGAAGTGAACAGCGCGTATGCCGAAAAGGCGGCAAAGTTGATGTACTTCACCGAAAGACCCTCAGAGTCAACGCCAAAAAACTCCACGGGCGTTTCGTTGCTGCACGCGTCGGTCGCGCTGCTCGCCACATCGCTTGCGCTGGCCGAGGCATCGACCGACGCGAAGCCATACAGCGACTGCACATACGCCTTCACCCGCTGGTCCATAAGCGCCCCGCGCGCGCCCTGGTAGCTCACCACGGTTTCAAGCGCCGGAGCCTCATCGCCGTTGCGCGCCGCATTCATAAGGTTTTCCTGAAAGCCTTCGGGAACAATAAGCACATAGCTCGCGAGGTCTTTCGCCGCCGCGTCTTGCAGGGTGAACGTGGAATCGTCCACGCTCACCTCGACGGCATCTTTAAGAGCGAAATCTTTAAGCGAGTTCGATATCTCGCTGCCATCGCGGTCGATAACCGCGACCTTGGGAGTATCGCTGGAAAACTCACTCGCCTGGGGCGTTTCGATGGCGCCCGAACCAAGAATCGCCATGCCTCCCAAAGCAAGCGTATATATGAGCAAATAGCTCCAATGCCGAGTAATTATCGTGACGGCAAGCTTAAAGACGTTCATAATTCTGCCTCCTCATAAGCAAAGCCGCTACCACGAAGAACACCGCAGCCATCGCTGCCAGCACGCCCAGCGTCGCAAAAAACGGAGCGAGCGAATCGTAATAGGTCAAATCGTAAAACGCGTTTGCCGCCTGCGCCGCCGGATTGAAAAGCACAGCCCAGGGGGCGCTTTGCGACACCTGGTCGGCAAGCTGCATAGAGGGCTCGCCATACAAGCCAGCGAAAAGTGCGCAGAAGCACGTAATGCCCGTCGCGATGCCCGTTTTCCCAGGCGTGGGTATTTTCGGAATGGCACCGATCGCCGCGCCCAAAGTCGTCGACATGAGCGAGCATGCCGCAAGCGCCAGCATTGCGAGGCCATCACGCCCGCCGAATTCTACGCCGAGCGCAAAGCGCATATAGACAAACGCCAGAAGCAGGCAGAAGAACACGGTGACGAAGCTCGCTGCCATGGCGACCGCCATTTGCCGTGCAGGAGAAACGCCTGAAATTTGCCGGCGAGCACCGACCGCCGACGTGTTCGCGCGCGCGGCAGACACCGCGTTGATCGACACGGTAATGGACATGAGCGCCGCGAACCCCATAAGGGCATAGTAGTAACGCACCGTGCTGCTTGACTGCACACGGAGCACGTCGACCTGCTGGGTTTTCACAGCATTCGACATGAACGCCGAAGCTGCCTCGTTCATGTCAGCCGAATGGGCAAACTCCTCAAGCTCGCTCTGGCTTGGAGGAGCCTGCATCTCTTGCGCAGAGGGGCGGGCCAGAAACGTTTGCTTCATTTCCGCATAAATCTGACGATATTGATCGAGAACCGCGCGCACGACGCTTTGGTCGATCGAGTCCTCCGTAAGGCTCGCGGCAAGCGGAGACACGTGCATGCTTGGCAGGCCTTCTTCGTCCACGGTAATGCACGCCGCCGCGTCGCCCGAAACCACCGCATCGCGCCCCTCTTCAAGCGTTGCGACCTTCGTGACGCTGAGCACCCGGCCATCTCCCGGCGCCGATACCTCATCGAGCATTTCGCGAAAGAACATCGCCTGGTCCGAGTTGAAGTTGTCATCGGCAACCACCACGCAGCTCACCGGATCGACGCGATAGCTTTCGTCGATGTTCGAGAGCATCACGTGGAAAAGCGTGGCGAGCGCCAGCGGAAACAAAACGACCCAAATGAGCACATCGCGCTGCCTTATGAGCATGCGCACGGTATGCGCAAACAAAACTCCCATGGCCGCCTCCTAATCGCGCAGCTCGCGGCCGGTGATCTCGAGGAACACGTCGTTGAGCGTGGGGGGCTCGGAATACACGCGCCCGACCGAGGCGTGCAACGATTTGAGCGCCCCCAACACATCGAGCAAGTTTCGCTCGCTCGCCTCGCACGCCGCGCGAAGCTCGCCGCTCACGAATTCGCACGAAAGCACATGAGGAAGCGCCACGATAGCCTGAGCCGCTGCGGTGCCGAGAGCCTCGGCGGCGCCAGGGAGTTCAATGACGATTTTCTCGCCCACCGCGATGCCGCGTTTGAGCTCGTCGGCCGTGCCGAGCGCCAAGATTTTGCCGCCATCCATAATCATGATCCGGCTGCAGATTTGCTCGACTTCTTCCATGTAATGGCTCGTATACACCACCGTAGCGCCCTCGTCGCGAAGATGCACGATGCCGTCGAGAATCGCGTTGCGGCTCTGCGGGTCGACCGCCACCGTAGGTTCGTCGAAAAAGATGAGCTCAGGCTTGTGCGCAATGCCGCATGCGATGTTCAAACGGCGCAACAGGCCGCCCGAAAGCTTCTTGGGGCGCATTTTGCGATAATCCTCAAGGCCGACGAATTCGAGGGCTTCTTCCACCAGCTCGCGACGACGGGCTTTGTCGCTTACGTACAGCGCGCAAAAGCAATCGATGTTTTCGAAAACAGTAAGCTCGTCGAATACGGCCACCTGCTGAGGAACAACGCCGATGCGGCGCTTGAGGTCGTAGCGCGTCGGCTTCATCGCTTCGCCGAACAGCTCGATATCGCCCTTGTCGTAAACGAGAAGCTGCAGCATGCAGTTGATAGCCGTCGTTTTGCCGCAGCCATTCGGCCCTAATAGGCCGAAAATCTCGCCTTTGCCGATTTCGAGATTAAAGTGATCCAAGGCAAGAATATCGCCATAGCGCTTCACGAGGTTGCGTACAGAGACCACCGAATTCGCGCTCTCGTTTTCTTTCATTGCATGGCCTTCCTCTTTCGCGGCGCCTCTTCCAGCATAGCCGAAACGAAGCGCCTTTCCTTGCGTCCATCATGACCGAAGCGCCGCTTCCAAACCAGTGACATTTGTCACGAGGTGGTATTTTCCCAGGTACATTACGAGATTGGCATTCTTCTTCAATGCACGGGAATCCTGCGGCGAGCGTACGCCGAAAGGGTTTGCTACTATGCGCCTATGGAAAGATTTCTCGACAAAATAATCGTCTTGACGAGCTGCCTGCTCACGGCTGCCTGCTTTTTGGCCGAGGCGCATGTTGGTAGTGACCCGATCGATCCCGATGCGCGATTGCTCGCGCTCGCAATCGCCATGCTCGTCACCCTTGCATGCTCGGCCCTCACCGAGGCCGCTTCATTGCGCTCCGGCACCCTAGCTTTTTCCGCGTACTGTTTGGCGGCATGTTTCATTCCCGCCGCCCTCGTCTTCGTGCCGCTCGCTTTCTACGATTGCATGCGGTGCATTCACCGCGGCGACGTCCTGCGATTTTCAGGCGCGCTCGCCTTGGCCGCCATTGTTGCATGCCTTGCAAACACCACGTTGCCTCCGCTTTCCACCGCATCGCTTCTTTGCGCCACCATTGCCGCCTGTGCTCTTTCCGCCCGCACGAGCACGGCGCTCGCCCGGCAGCGCATCGCCCGAAGCACGCGCGACGCCTTGGCGTCCCAAGCGCTTTCGCTTCGCAAGAAAAACCGCAGCCTTCGCGACTCACTTGACAAGATGCCGACGATGTCGGCCCAAAACGATAAAGAAGCGGCGGCTGGCGGCGCGGCTGCAGAGCAAAAACCAGTTCTCGAAACCGCTGCGCAAGCATTGGACGGCTCAGTCCCGACGAGCGAGCCAAGCAGCAAAGGCGGCGCATCGTGCGATGCGAGCGGGAGCGATGCGACCGGCAACGCTTCGGGCGAGATGGGCGGCACTTTGGACGGCAGCGGCGCGACAGGCAGGCTGCGCGGCGGCGCGACGGGCGATGCAGACGGCAACAACGCATCGGACAGCCGCGGCGACTCGGGAACGTCGGACGGCAACGCAGTGACGCACGGGCTGAGCGGCGGCATAAGACACGAGCTAGGCGGCAGCGCGAGGCGCGCGTTAGTCGATAGCGATTCAGGCGAATTTGCCAGCAACGCCGCATTGCGCGAACAGTTGCGCCCCACCCCGTTCGCCTGCCTCACCGAGCGCGAATACGAAGTCGCGCGCCTCGTGGCCGAGGGGCTCGACAATCGAGAAATCGCAGCAACCGCCTACTTGAGCGAAGGCACCGTACGCAACAACATAAGCAGCATTCTCTCGAAAATGAACTTGAAGAATCGCACCCAAATCGCCGTTGCCTACTACAAGAGCAAAGGCTCGACCCGATAAAAACCGCAACCGTTTCAGCGGACACGAAGCCGACTTCAATTTTGTTCAAAACGAGCTTCGAATGTGGTCAAAATTACGGGTGGCTTTTTCATGCTGAAGTAACACAACGCTCTGAGCAGGCCTTTCTTGAGAGAAAGAACTTTCTTTGGTCGTTTTCCTCACGCATTAGGCCCAACAATGCCACATTCGCGGCCCGTTTTGAACAAACGAAGACGCTAGCATGCGAGGCACAAGCACGCAGAGCGCAGGCATGCAAGGCGACCCGAGGACGATAATCGCAATCGCCCCTTAGCGTCGCCCGCTCGCTTTCGCGGGTTTCGGCAGGAATACCGCGCCGAATACGAACCCGGCAACCGTCAACGCCGCAAGTATGCCGAACGACACGCCGAAACCGTGGGCATCGATGCCCAAATTGCCGCTTGAGGCCAGAGCCATGATCCCAATGAGCACCGAAGAGAGCAAAGCGCTTGAAATTTGGCGAATCGACGTAGTGATCGCCGTGCCTTGCGCGACGTCATCGCCCGACAGCTGCTTGCTCGCGTATGCCGTCATAGGCATTTGCAAGCACGAAACGCCACAAATGCGTACGCCGTAAAGCACCGTTACCACCCAAAGCGGCGTTTCCGCATCGCAGGTAATAAATGCCAGCGTTCCGACCAGCAGCAACGCACAACCCGCCACAAGCAGCGGCCATGGCCCATGCGAATCGAGCAAACGGCCCGTTATGGGGTTCAAGAAGCCCAGCAACACCGCACCCGGCAAAATGACCAAACCAGAGACCGCCGCCGACGCCCCTTGCACGTCTTGCACGAACAGCGGAACCATAATAGACGCCGCCATAAACGACAAATTGCCAAGCAACACAAGCACGAGGCCAACCGTAAACTGACGATTCGCGAAACACGAAAGCCTAAGAAGCGGATTCGGAATTCGAAACTGCCGGCGAACAAATGCGAACAAAAGCACGGCGCCAAGCACAAGGCTCGCCACTGCCACAGCACCCTGGCCCGACTGTTCGATGCACGCCGTCGCGACAAGCAAGCACACCGCGCCGAGCGAAAAGAGAGCCGCAGAAAGCGCGTCGAAATGCTGATGCGAGGCAGGCTTGCGTATCACATTCGGCAAGAATGGAATTGCGAGCAGCAGTACCGCGACGGAAACCGCGCCAAGCACGACGAATACCGCACGCCACCCCCACGCATCGACGATGAAGCCCGAAATCGCTGGACCAATCGCGGGCGCGAATCCGATAATGAGCCCCACAATGCCCATCGCCTTGCCGTATTGGCTTTTCGGATACACCGAAAGCGCCACCACTTGAATAAGCGGAAGCAAAATACCCGCGCCAATCGCCTGCACCAAACGCGACGCAAGCAACACGGGGTAGCTCGTCGCGAAAAGGGACGCAGCGCATCCCACAACGAACCCAACCATAGCAACAAAGAACAAGCGGCGTGCATCGAATTTGCTCACAAGATAGGCGCTCATCGCGGAAAACAGGCCAAGAGTGAAGATGTAAGCCGTAGTAATGAGCTGGGCCAGGCCCGCGCCAATCGCGAATTCCTGCATGATGGTGGGCAGCGCCGCAATCATCATCGATTGCGAAATGCACGCAGCCGTGGTACCCGCCATCATAATGCCGAGCACCATATGGCGCTGCCGGGGCGGCAAACCGCCGCCATCCGCCAGGTTCGATTGATTGTTTTCGCTCGTCTTCATGCGGGCAATACTAGCGCGTTGCGCGCCGCGCACAACGCGAGCCACACAAAAGACAACGAGAGGAGCCGAAGCCCCTCTCGATTTCCTATATGACCCTCGATTTCTCCACTTGCTCAACGAACCAGTTGATAAGCTTCATGGTCGGGTTGCGCAGCACCAAGCCGAGCAGCGCAAACGGCACTACATAAAGCAACACCATGCCAATTTCCATCCAGAAATCACCTTGATACACACCGAACATCGCGGCACGCATGGCATTGATCACGTGCGTTGCCGGAAGCCAGACGCTTACATCTTGGAAAAGCTGCGGCAGAATCGCCAGCGGGTAAGCGCCGCCGCCGCCCGCAACTTGCAGAATAAGGAGAATAACCGCGAACGCCTTGCCCAGATTGGCGAACGACACGACCAGCGTGTAAATGATGAACGCGAAGACCTGGCCGCCAATCCAATACACGAGCAAGTACAGCAGCGGGTTTTCCACCTGCACGCCCAAAAAGAGCATGTTGCCAACCGCGAGCACGGTGTCTTGCGCAAATGCGAGAAGCGACACAATGCCGAAGCGGCCCAGGAATTGCTGAGGAAGCGAAATGCCCCCGAGCTCCTCCTCGATACGGCGGGAAGGCGTCGGTCGAATGGTGACCATGATAAGCAGCGCGCCAATCCACAGCGCAAGCGTGGTGTAGAGCGGCGACATGGCCGAGCCGAAATTCTCGACCGGGAACAACGCGTGGCGGTCGAGTTCGACGGGCGCCGACATCGCCGAGGCAAGCTCGCTCGCATCGCTGCCGAGCACTTCGCGGAGCAGTTCAGTATCGCCACTCGCAAGGGCGTCTTTCATATTCGACGACAAATCGTCGAGCTTCTTGGCCGATTCGTCAAGCTCGTCGGCGGAGCTATCGAGCTTCGATTTCGCATCGGCGAGTTTTCCGGAAATCGCGCCGGCCGAGCCCGTAAGCGAACCCGCCGCATCGTCGAGCTTGGAAGCGCTCGATGAAAGCAGCGACGAGGCGTCGGTCACCGCACCCACGAGGCTATCGAGGTGCGGCTTCACATTGTTGTTGTACTGATCTTTGGCATCTTGCACCTGCTGTTTCGCTTCGGCGATTTGCGCATCAATATCGTTGCGCGCAGCCTCGGCGCCAGAAATGCCATATTCCAAATCGCCCGCGGTGGTGCCAAGCTCGCGCGAAAGCCGATCCATCGTCGTGCTTACGGCGCGCAGAGTGCCCGCCATTTGAGTGAGCGCGATGCTGCTATCGTCAGGCATGTCTTTGGCGAGCGCGTCGAGCGAATCGGCCAGCGTGGCGTAGTTCGCCGCCTGGTCGGCCAGGCCATCGGCACTCGTGATAAGCGACTGCGAAACGGTCTCGCGGCCGTCGTGCGCCGCCGCGAACGCATCGTCCACCGACGCCGACACGCCATCGAAGCTCGCAACGCTCGCGTCAATCGCGCTCGAGAGCGAATCGGCCGAGGCCCCCATGGCATCGGAAATCGAAGCAGCCGAAGCCTTCGCATCGCCGACTTGCCCAGCAACCTCTTCCGCCGACCCCTTTGCCGAAGACAAAAGGCTCGCGGAGCTCGCAATAAGGTCTTGCGAAGAAGTAAGCACCGTGGAATAGGTGCGCAGCACCGAAGACGCCTTGGTCATTTGGGTCGAAAGCGATCCCACATGATTGGCCAGCTCGCCAATATGGCCGTCGACGTCGGCGTTGTCGGCATACGTCACAAGTCCCTGCGCCAAACTCAAGGCCGTGTCGGAAAGCGTTTGCGTGAACACCTGGTTCACCTGCACCGAAATGGCGTCGGCGCCCTGATCGGTCACCTTCGGCGAAATGGCGTTTTTCTTCTCGTTGGAGTAGTAGATGATTTTCGCGTGCTGCGCGTCATCGGAATAGAACGTCATCATGTCGCGGCTGAAGCTTTCGGGAATCACCACCGCCGCATAGTACTTGCCCGACTTGGCGCCATCGATGGCGTCTTCCTTATCGGTAAAGACCCACTTGATTTGGTCATTCGCTCGAAGCGCCGAAATCACTTGCTCGCCGACGTTGATTTTCACGGGAACGAGGTCGCTTTCATAGCCCTCATCGACGCTTGCCACGGCGATTTTCAAGTTGCCCGTGTTGCCGAATACATCCCACGCGGCAATCATGTTGTACCACGAGAAAATCGACGGCAACGCGATAAGGCCCAGCACGATGATGCCCGTAACGACATTCGAGCGCAGGCGCTTCAAATCGCCCACGAACAGCTGCCAAATCTTTTTCATCGTGCATCGCCTCCCTTCATGCCGCGCGCGCCTTCGGGCGCATCGTCGCCCATATCGAAATCGTCGGCGGGTTCGTTGAAGCCGTCGACCGGTTTGTCGTATTCGTTCGCCGCAACGCCAAAAGCGTCGTTCGCAGCGCTAGAGGGAGCCCCCGTCGACTCTTGAACAGCTTCGGTTGCCCGATCGACATCGGCGACCGCGGACGCCCGCCCGTCCGAAACATCTGCCGCGCATTCAAACGCTTCCCCACTTGAAGAAGCGTCTTCGCTCGAATTCGAATGGGAGCACACAGGTGCGCCAATCGCCGCATCCGCAGAATCGCGTCCCTCATTCAGATGGCGAAGCGGCTCTGGCACGGGTTCCGCAACGGGCACGATAGGAACGCGCACATGCGCGCTTTCAGGCCCAACCGCAACCGACGAAGCGTATCCGACGGCGGGTTCGCCGCCTTCCACGCAGGGATCATGCGCAAGGCTGTTGCGCGCGGCGAACAGCGTGCGCAGCTCCTCGTCGCTCATCGCATTCAAGGCGATTTGTCGCTCAAGGCTGTCTTTCACATGCTCGACGACAATAAGGAAGGCGACGACGGCAATGAGCCACAGCAGCCACACCGTGAGCACCACGACCTTCTTGCCCGGACTCCACAGGGCCATCGAGGCCGTGAACAGCACGGGGACAACCACGCCGAGCGCATACGCGCCGTGCTTCAAGGTGGGATAGATTTTCATGAATCGCGTGGAGTGCTCCAGCAGGTAAGCGCGGAATTCATCGTGGTTGCTCATGGCGCGCACAATTTGTGCCGTTCTGTAGCGACGCTCGGGCAACTGCACTTCTTCGCAATTCACGATATCGCTTTCGGCGAGCTGCTTGGCAAACATGCGATTGAGATTCGTGAGGAACGGGCGCGCAAACGTGCCAATGAGCAGGAATACCACGAAGAACAGCGCGAGCACACCCATGAACGCAAGCCACATATTCCCATAGAAGCCGCAAATGCACTCGCGCATGGCGTTGATGCCGTACGTGAACGGGAAAATCGGATATACCGCCTGGAAGAAGCTCGTCGTGAGCTCGACCGGGTACAGGCCCGTGGCGCCCGGAATTTGCACGAAGACCAAAATGACGCACAGGCCCTTGCCCACGTGTTGCAGCGTGGTGGAAAGCGTGTATTGAATCGCTAGGTATGTAAGCGAGCACGCGACCGCTGTTATGTAGAGCGCAGGCACATTCACCGCTTGAACGCCAAGGAACAAGCAGCCCGTCACGCACACGATCGCCTGCATCGAGACCATGAGCGCGAACAGAATGCCGCGGCCCAAGAAACGCTGCGCGATGGTGAGGTTGCGAATCTCTTCGTCGTCGACCTCGATGTGCATGATGACCATGAGCATGAACACGCCAATCCACAGCGTGAGGTTGATGAACAGCGGGGACATAGCCGAGCCGTAGGCATTCAGCGGGTAAAGCTGCTCGGTTTCGAGTTCCGTGGGCGACTGCATGAAGTCGGCGATTTTGCTCACGTCGAGTTTGCCATCGTCGCCAAACAATTCCGCAAGCGCGCCCGAAGTACCGAGCGCCACCACATCGGTTCGCACGGTGTCGATATCGCCTTGCACATCGGCGAGCAGCGAATCGGTTTGCCCCAGCGCATCAACCGTCGTGTTGAGCGTTGAGATAAGCTGGTCGAGCACGGCCGACGTTTGGTCGATGAGCGACGTCTGGCGAGCTACCGTACCCGAAAGCGAGCCCGCAGTGCTTGCGAGGCCAGCGAGACCCTGGCTTACGGCGGGAATGGTGTTTTTCGACAGATCGTCGTTGTAGGAACGACCGTTGTCGACCGATTTCTGCACCGCGTCATTCACGGTACCCGATGCATTGGAAATAGCGCCCGCGGTGCTCGAAGCGCTCGCAGCCAGCGCGTTCAACGAAGCGAGGTTCGCCTCGGCGTTGGCATTGCTTTGCGAAAGCGTGGCGATGGTGGCGTTTACGGCATCACGCTGGTCCTGCGTGAGATGAGCGTCATCTGCCACGGTTTGCAAATACGCGATGATTTCCTTATTGCCGTCAATGACGTTTTGGGCAACGCTCGTTGCGTATTCCACATCGCCTTGCGCCGACTGGATCCCCGTTGCGGCATCGCCCACCACGGCATTCGCCTGCGTAGAAGCGACCGAAATAAGCGATAGCCCGCCGCTTATTGCGGTAGACATGCTGCCCGAGAAACTCACGAGCTCGGTATTCAACGTGCCCGCAAGAGCCGAAGCTTGCGAGAGCGCCAACGCCATATCGCCGATTTCGCGGCGCGCATCGGAAAGCGACGCCTTGGCACTGTTCGCCTGAGCGATGGCATCGCTCGATGAAGCGGAAAGCTCGCCCACGCTCTCGCGCGCATCGGTGAGGTTCGCGTCAACTTTGTCGATTTGGGCCGAAACCTTCGCCTTCGACGCGTCAAACGATTCCTGCGATTCGGCAATCTTGTCGTTAAGCGTTTCGGCGACAACCGAAGACACGGTGGATACGAAGGTGTCGTTGATCGTATTGTCGAGCGTCGAAGCGCCCGTGTCGGTAATCTTCGGCGCCACGGGATTGAGTTTTTCGTTCACATAGTATTCCAGCTGAGGACGCTGGAACTCGCCCGTGACGAGGGTCGTCATATCTTCGCTGAAATCGCTGGGGATGACGAATGCGGCGTACGCCTCTCCTGACGAGATTTTCGCCATGGCATCGTCTCGATCGGTGAATTCCCAACCCAACTGCGTGTTTTCGTGCAACTGATCCACGATTTGGTCGCCAAGCTGCAAATCGCCCAGCATATCGTTGGAGGCTCCAGCGTCTTCATTGACAACGCATACCTTCAACGACCCTGTGTTGTTGTAGGGGTTCCAAAAGCCCACCACGTTGAACCAGGTATACAACGACGGCAGCGCGATGAGCACAAGGATGACGACCCAGCTTGCTGGGGCTTTCGCGATTCGCTTTACATCGCGAGCAAATACGTGAAATACGTTGCGCACGCGTATCTCCTCAAATCATTCAGTCAATCTATGGCAAACGCGCGGCACTTTCGCCGGCGACGCTCGCCCACGTTCCGCGACAAGGCGCGAAACTCCGCTTGTTAACCCGTCGATTCTATCGAAGCCCCATGTTAGAGCTTCGCTCAACAGGCGTTGTTACACGTTTGTTGCTTAACTGAACTATTCTACGATGCGCGAAAAAACAAAGCGAGGGAATCGGCAAGATTCCCTCGATGATTCATGCAAGGAAAGAAGAGGTGCGGAAAAGCAAAGCGTCGTCCGCTGTCGGCTGTCGAAAGGCTACTCTCCTAAGCCTTCGATTGCCGCCACCACAGCGTCGACTTCGGCATCGGTGGTGCTCCAGCTCGTGCAGAAACGAATCTGGTTGCGGCCATCGGACGCTTTGCCCTCGAATTCCACGATGCACGCCTCGCCAAGCGACGCGAGCTGAGCATCGGACACGAGCGCGAACTGCTGGTTCGTGGGGCTATCGGGTTCGGCCAGCAAATCGCGCGTGGCGAGCGCCGCTTTGATGCGCATCGCCTGTGCCACCGCGGCCTTGCCGATTTCGAAATAACGGCCATCTTCGAAGAGTTTCGAGAATTGCAGGCCCAGAAGCCAGCCCTTGGCAAGCATCGTGCCCGCCTGCTTCATCGAATTGCGGAAATACGGCTGAAGCGCAGGATTCACCACAACCATCGCCTCGCCAAACAGCGCCCCGCATTTCGTGCCGCCGACATAGAAGGCATCGGAAAGGCGCGCGATATCGGGCAGCGTCACATCGTTGCCGGATGCGGCGAGGCCATACGCCAAGCGAGCGCCGTCGATGAACAAATACATGCCGAATTCGTCGCATACCGCGCGAAGATCTTCAAGCTCAGAAAGCGAGTACACCGTGCCCGATTCAGAGGGAAACGAGATATAGGCCATGCGCGGCACCGTGACGTGTTCGGGTACGGGGCTTTCCGCATAACCCTGGGCGATGGCCCGCAAATCGGCTGCGGCAAGCTTGCCGTCGCGAGCGGGGGCCGTTTCGCATTTGTGGCCGATGTGCTCGGTCGCGCCGGTCTCGTGCACGTTGATGTGCCCGCAATCGGCGCACACCACGCTTTCCCACGGACGAAGCGCGTGCGCAATAATGGCAACATTCGCCTGCGTTCCGCCTACGATATAGTGAACCGCGGCATCGGGGCACGCGGCGGCTTCCTTGATGAGCGCACCAGCCCGCTCACACCATTCATCGAGCTCATAGCCCGCATAGGCATCGGCGTTCGTCGCCTGCAGCGCTTCGAGAATCTCGGGGATAGCTCCGTGGCAATAGTCGTTATTCAATCGAATCATCGATACACGTCCTTTCTTCAAACGTTGCCATCATATAAGAAAGCAACGCTGGCAGAAAACCTCGCGCGTTCTTCCAACCTCACGGCGCCCTTTGCCACGATGCGGGCAGCATGGCAAAACGAAGCACTGCGCACTGAAGTTGAGGGCGGCAGAGGGACTCGCGGAAATCCCCCTGCGTTCATTTCTGTTCTTCATATCGAAAGAAACGCA
>CAKUIK010000004.1 GCA_934661005.1 uncultured Slackia sp. | reverse complement strand
CGGGGCGCCTTCGCGCTCAGGGCTTCGGCCCTTCGCGGCGACGAGTTCGGTATTATACGCGCCCCCGGCGCGCCGCGCCCGGGAAACCCTCCCGCACACAGGATGCCGACAACTCCAGCGCGATGGAGCGGGTGCGGGTCAAGGCGGGCTCGTACAAATAAATGGTATCCACCTGGCGTTTTGTTTTGCCTTGCCCTGCGCACGAACCGCTCTGGAAGCCCGGCGCTTGCGCACCTCGGCCCTCCAGGGCGGTCGGCTCGACGTCCCCTATTCGGCCGATTATATATAGGCAAGGCTATTGGCGACCATCTTCAAGCCAGGGCTCTTCTGGCGGAAATGCGACCTTCGGCGCATCCACCCGCCCAACGCTCGGACAGCCCGACTCCACTTCCCGAGATGAACCCTTCCGAAAGAAGAGGACGGCCATCTCTGATGCCCGCCCGCCTTATGCGCGGGCCGTCCCTTCTGGCGACCTTCCTGGCCGATTCATCGCGTCAAGACGTTCCTACATATCTCTATATAGACGTGATTAGATGCAATCGCTACTCAGATATTCAAGCGTTGTCGCCGCCATTCCGCTCATCGGCGCCCAAACATTCTTGAGCCAACCTCTGGACCAAAAAAAGAAGAGAGCCGCCGATGCAGCCCTCTTCTTAAAACTTTATATATAGAGGCATTTTTATGCGAGCCTGAAGAACTTCTTCTTGCCGACTTGAACCTCAGCGCCTTGCAGCAATTCGGGAGCAAGGTTATAAGACTTCGCGACAAGTGCTTCGCCGTTCACGCGAACCGCGCCTTCGTCGATAAGGCGACGCGCGGCCGAAACACTCTGCGCAGCACCAGCGTCAACGATGACCTTCGCGAAGTAAACGGTGCCGTCTTCGCTCGGAGTAAGATCGGCCTCGAAAACCGGAGCGTCAGCCGGGAATCCGTGGTCTTTGAACTTCAAATCGAAGTCAGCCTCGGCGGCTTCTGCGGCAGCTTCATCGTAATAGGCGGCAACAATGTTGCGAGCCAATGCGCGCTTCACCTTATTGGGATGGAGCTCGTCTGCGGCGAGATCGGCCTCAATCTCGTCAATTTTCGCAACGCTTTCGGTGGAAGCCAGGCGATAGTACTTCACCATGAGCTCATCGGGGATATTCATAACCTTGCCAAACATGTCGTTGGGCTCATCGGTCAGGCCAATGTAGTTGCCGTAGCTCTTCGACATCTTGCGCACGCCATCGGTGCCCTCGAGGAGCGGAAGCGTGAGCGCAACCTGAGGCTCCATACCCATCTTTTCCATGAGTTCGCGGCCGGCGAGCAGGTTGAACAGCTGATCAGAACCACCGAGCTCGACATCGGCCTTAATAACGACCGAGTCGTATGCCTGCATGACGGGATACAGGAACTCATGCAGCGCGATAGGCAAACCGCCCGCATAGCGCTTATGGAAATCGTCGCGCTCGAGAATGCGAGCAACCGTAAAGTTGCTAATGAGCTTGAGCAAATCTTCCATTTTGAGGTCAAGAATCCACTCGGAGTTGTAGCGAAGCGTGGTTTTCTCGGGGTCAAGAATCTTGAATGCTTGATCAACGTAGGTTTTTGCATTCACCGCGATTTGCTCGCGCGTAAGCTGCGGACGAGTGGAATTGCGACCCGAGGGATCGCCAATGAGAGCCGTGCCGTCGCCAATAATAAGCGTGACGTGATGACCCAAATCTTGGAATTGACGAAGCTTGCGCAGCGGAACGGCATGGCCGAGATGGATATCGGGCGCCGTGGGGTCAACGCCAAGCTTAATGTTCAGAGCAGTGCCGCGCTTGAGCTTCTCGAGCAGCAAATCTTGCGGAACGATAGTGTCGGTACCGGACTGAATGATGTGGAGCTGTTCTTCGGGAGTTATCGAACTCATCCCCTTCGACTATCGTGGATACCAAAAGAGGCGAACACTTACGTGCTCGCCTCTTGTAAATTCTGGTGGAGCCTAGGGGGATCGAACCCCTGACCTCATGGCTGCCAGCCATGCGCTCTCCCAGCTGAGCTAAGGCCCCGTGTGCGCTTCGTTTTTCAAGGCGCGTTAACGTATTATACGCATCCTCATGCACCGGTCAAGCGAGAATTTTAAGAAAACCACCTACTCCGCGGCGGTCTCGCCTTTAGCATGCTCGGGCAGAGTTCCAAGAGCGTCGATGATTGGCTTGAGCGCACCCTTCACATCGTAAGCGGGGATATTGCCAGCATCGACAAGAGCGGCAACGGCGGGATCCATGGGCAAAGTGGCATACGCTGGAATGTTGTACTTCTTGGCAACCTCTTCGCCCTGAGGTTCACCGAAGATGAAATGGCGCTTATGGCACTCATCGCACTCGAAGTAAGCCATGTTCTCGACAAGGCCAAGCACGCTCACGCCCATCTCCTGAGCAAGGTTAACCGCCTTGCCGACAATCATGCCCACAAGCTCCTGCGGAGCGGAAACGGTGACGATGCCGTCGAGAGGCATTTGTTGGAATACCGTAAGCAACGTGTCGCTCGTGCCCGGAGGCATATCGATAAGCAGATAGTCGAGATCTCCCCAATTAACTTGGTTGAAGAACTGCGTCAAAATGCCCGTAACCACAGGGCCGCGCCACGCAACCGGCATATCATCTTGCGGAAGCAGCAGATTAGTGGAAATAATCTTCACGCCCTCGGAGCCAATGCCAGGGTTCATGCCATTCTGGTCGGCGCAAAGCGGGCCTTTAGCGCCAAAGGCCTTCGGAATAGAAGGACCCGTGACGTCGGCGTCCATGATGCCGACTTTCTTGCCCGCGCGCATAAGCTCGGAAGCAAGCAGGCACGTAACCGACGTTTTGCCAACGCCGCCCTTGCCACTTACGACGCCAATAACCTTTTTAAAGCTCGAAACCGAGTTGGGGGCAAGCTTGGATGGCGCCGTACGCTCTCCGCACGATGCAGAGCATGAGCCGCAATTGTGCGAGCAGGTCTCAGGAGTCTGATTCGTTGTATCGTCGGCCATTTCTTCCTTCTTTCTTCGGATTGGTACCGGCATCGTTCAACCCCCTTGAACCCCGATAAAACGGAATGCCGGCGCATACGCTTCGTTGCGATAATAGCACTTTATTCCCGGAATAGAATAACGCCAACCGTAGTCGGCTGGCGTTACAGATGCGTTTGGTGCTTTTTGAAATTATTTGGTCACGCTACCCCGTGGCTCCAGGGTCGGGTGCTGAGGATGAACCAGGATCGGGGGTAGTGGTACCGCCTCCGGTAGTTCCGCCTGGGGTTTCCCCCGTGGAGCCGCCGGTGGTTCCGCCGGTAGTTCCGCCAGTCGTACCGCCTGGGGTTTCCCCAGTCGTGCCGCCGGTGGTTCCGCCCGCGACTTCACTGGAGGGAGCATCAGGAGTTTCCTCGGTGGTTTCCTCGGTCGCTTCCTCTTCCTTCTTCTCCTCGTCATCGTCCTCGGACTTACCACCGCCTTTGTATGCGGAATTGTAGTTGGGGGCAGACGCCGACTTGAAGTCTTCGTTTGGCTGCCCCTGCAAGCAAGCGCTTATAAGGTCGCGCCATATCTCTTGGCACCACGTGTTCGTTTCGAGCTGAACGCTATTGTCGCGCGATCCCGTCCACACTGCGCAGGAAAGCTGGGGCGTGTAACCGACGAACCACAAATCGTGCCAATCGTCAGTCGTGCCCGTTTTGCCCGCCGCAATTTGGCCCGAAGGCAATGCCGCGGCGTTCGCGGTGCCATACGAAGCATTGTAGATAACGCCCTCGAGCACTTGGGTGACCGCATAAGCCACAGAGTCGGTAATAACCTGCTTGCCTTCAACGCCGGCGGTGTTGTCGACGAGCACATTGCCTGACCTGTCGGTAACCTTCATGATACCAGTGGGGTCACGATGAACGCCGCCGGTCGCAAACGTGCCGTAGGCACCGGCCATTTGCGTGGTGTTAGCATTGTAAACGCCGAGGGTGATGGTGGGTGCTGTGCCAAGATTATCGCCATCGAGGCCAAGGCGCTCGGCAACCGACTTCACCGATTCGGACGTCACGCCACTCGACGTATCGGTGACAAGGCGAATGAAGCCCGTGTTCGACGACACGGCGGTCATGTTCGCAATGGAAAGGTTGCCGTAGTTCTGCTTGCCGTAGTTATAAATCTTCGAGCCGTTAACCTCAACCGGACCGTTGCAATTCATATAGGTCGTTTGCGGGTTAATGCCCTTTTCAATAGCGTCGGTAATCGTAAACGCTTTGAAGGTCGAGCCTGTTTGGGTACCTGATTGGCTCGTGGCGATGTTGTATTGGTCGACATCGTAATCTTTGCCGCCAATCATGGCTTTGATAAAGCCTGTGTTGGGGTCGACAAGCGTAAGCGCGAATTCCTGGTTGCTGGCCGCAAGACGCCCGGAATCGTACTGCTTCTGCACGGCGGCTTCGGCGTAGCCCTGCATCTCGGGGTCAATCGTCGTGACGATTTGCAAACCGCCCTGGAAAACCTGCTCGTGATCGTACGTTTGAAGAATCTGGTCACGCACATAACTGGTGAAGTACTTGTAGAGGTACACGCCGTTCGTGCCAGTTTCTTCCTGCACGTTAAGGTTCAAATCTTCCGCCTTCGCGGCGTCGTATTCGTCCTGGGTAATAACGCCGTTGGTAAGCATTCGCGAAAGCACCACGTTGCGGCGATCAAGCGCGTTGTCGGGATTGACAACCGGGTTATACATCGTAGGCGAATTCGGAATACCAATGAGCGTCGCAGCCTGTGCGATGGTGAGGTCGCTCGCATTCACCGAGTAATAGTGTTTTGCCGCAGCCTGAATGCCATAGCAGTTGTCACCATAGTTGATGGTGTTCAGATACATCATCAGAATTTGGTCTTTAGAGTAAATCTGCTCCATCTCTTCAGCGAGCGTCATCTCGCGAACCTTGCGCTTGATGGAGATCTCGTTCATCTCGGAAGACAGAATAGTGTTGCGCACGTACTGCTGCGTGATGGTGGAAGCGCCCTCTTGACCGCCGGCCAGGTTCACGAACACGGCGCGAACGATGCCTTGCAAGTCGACGCCGCCATGGTCATAGAAGCGCTCGTCTTCCGTCGCAACCGTTCCCTTGAGCACATAGGGGCTCACTTGGTCGATTGTGACGGGCTCGCGTTTCTCCATGTACAACTCAGCCAGCACAGTAGTGCCGTCGTTGGCATAGATGGTAGACTGTTCTGGCAAGTCGAAAGCAGTCGTATTCTGCACACTGGGCAAATCGGCGCACCACTCGTCTATCAAGGACATAACTCCCTGATAGCAGCCGTAGCCAACCAGCCCGATGCCGGCCAGAACAATGATGATGGCCCAAAGGCCTGCGTGTGCGCGTTTTTCGCGCTGTTTTCTCCGTGGTTTCATACTGTGCAACGATACCCGAAAGCGATACTATTCGCAAAGTTTTACACGAAGACGATTGGACTTTTTACATGATGAACCCATACAGGCATATGGAACTTCTCGCCCCCGCAGGCTCGATGACCTGTTTGCATGCCGCGGTGTCGGCTGGAGCCGATGCGGTGTACTTGGGTTGCGATGCGTTCAACGCCCGCCGCAGCGCAGACAATTTCACCCTTGACAACCTGTCACGCGCATGCGATTTCGCCCACCTGCGCGGGGTGCGCGTGTACCTCACGCTTAATATCGCGATTATGCCCGATGAAATCTCGGCCGCGCTCGAGCTTGCCCGCCAAGCATGGCGACGCGGCGTGGATGCCCTCATCGTGCAAGATATCGGACTCGCCGCCGAAGTGAGGCGCGCGCTGCCCGATGCGCGCCTGCATATCTCTACGCAAATGAACACGCATAATATCGACGGCGTGCGAGCAGCAGCAGAATTCGGCGCCGAGCGCGTAACGCTTGCTCGCGAGTTGAGCTGCGCCGAGCTCGCCGAAGTGACTGAGGAAGCGCATAGCCTGAACATGGAAACCGAGTGCTTCGCGCACGGCGCCCTGTGCATTTGCTATTCGGGGCAATGCCTCATGAGCTCCATGATCGGCGGGCGCTCCGCGAACCGCGGCACCTGCGCGCAGGCGTGCCGCCTTCCCTATACCCTTCGCGACGAAGACACCGATACCGAGCTTTCGGCTCCGGGTGACCGCCTGCTTTCGCCGAAAGACCTCTGCACCATCGACATGCTTCCCAAGCTTGCGGAAACGGGCGTCGACAGCCTGAAAATCGAAGGCCGCATGAAATCGCCCGAATACGTCTTCACCGTGGTAGCCGCCTATCGCGCGGCAATTGACCGCTTAGCATGCGCCATCGACGAAGGCACACCCCTCGAAGAGGCGGGGGCGACCGAAGAAGAGCATCGTGCTCTTTCCGAGGCCTTCAGTCGCGGATTCACCGAAGCCTACCTTTCTCGCCGTCGCGGGAACGACATCATGGGCTACGGGCGCCCGAACAACCGCGGCGTATTCGCTGGGCGCGTCGCAAAAGCGAAGGGCCGCGAGGTCGCCGTTGAATCGCAGACCGAGCTGCACGAGGGCGATGTACTGGAATTCTGGACCAATAAAGGCCATTTCGCCTCAACGCTCGAAGCATTCGAGCGCAAAGGCGACATGTATTACTTCGAAATCGACGGCCGCGTGGGTAAAGGCGACCGCGTGTTCCGCGTTCGCGATGCTTCCATGGCATTCCACGATGACGATTTGGAGCCTCGCCTTCCCGCACGCATGCACGTCGTAGCTCATATCGGCGAGCCTTTGCGCTTTGTTGCCGAGTGCGCAGGAGTGCAAGCCTCTTTCGAGGGCGCAACGGTGGAAGCGGCCCGCACAAAGGCCATTACCCCCGAAGAAGTGCGCGAGCATGTTGACCGCCTGGGCAATACGCCGTTCTTCCTCACGAATCTCGACGTCGATGTCGATGAAGGCGTGGGCATGGGCTTTTCGGCTTTGCACAAAGCGCGCACGCAGGCGCTGAAGATGCTCGCCGAAGCCATGCTCGACCCATGGCGCGATCGCCTTATTGAAAAAGCCGAAAAGCCCGTAGGCAGTCGCACCACGCCGAAACCGACCGCCGATGACGCATGCGTCGTGGCATTTGCCACGAATCCCGCGTGCGCCCGTGCTGCCAAAAAAGCCGGCGCCGACGTGGTATTCGTCACCGCCCTGAACTATCGTCGTGGCGAAGCCTGCTGCGAAGGCCGCATCGTTGATGAAGAGCAGGCGGGATACCCCGGCCGCTGCGCGATCGCAATGCCCGTGGTGGACAAGCTCCCCATGAACAGCGAAGAAGATGTCGACCTGTGGAAATGGGCGAAACCCGAAAAGCCGCTGTTCGTCGAAAACCTCGGCCAGCTCGTACGCGGCGCGAACATGGGTGCGCACGTGGAAGCAGGCCCGCACCTGCCCATCACGAACGCGGCATCGCTTTCCGTCGCGGCCGCCCTGGGAGCCCGCCGCGTTTGGCTTTCGCCTGAGCTTTCCTTGAAGCAAATCGCCGAGCTCGGCAAAGATTCGCCCGTGGAGCTGGGCATTGTGGTTTGCGGCAATCAGGAACTCATGACCTGCGAACACTGCTTGCTCATGAGCCAAGGCGCCTGCAACCAGAAGTGTTCGCAGTGCGAACGACGCACTCACGCGCACACGTTGCTCGACCGCAAGGGCTACCGCTTCCCCGTGGTGACCGACTGCTTTGGCCGCAGCCACCTCTACAATGCCGTGCGCTTCGACGCCGCCCACGTGGTTGACAAGCTTATCGACGCGGGCGTTTCTGCCTTCATGGTCGATACGACGCTCATGAGTGCAAACGAAGCGGGCAAGGCAACCTCCCGAGCCGTGCGCGCCATTGAGGCCGCCAAACGCGGTACCAACGTCGCGAAGGCCGAAGGCTGCACAACGGGGCACCTGTTCAGAGGCGTGCAATAAGCCCACATTCGTCACAGCGCGCCCTCGCAATCCCACAGCCCTCTTTCAAATGCCGCCTGCGTTTCCCGCAATGGAAACGCAGGCTTTTTTTATTGAAGGCCCTCCAAAGGGGAATGGAATCGCGAGAAAACGCTCGGCAGATTAAAAGGAATTCGAACGATTATCGCAATGCTTATGCGAGTAAATCGACTGGAATCCAGCTGCAACAAGCGGCGATTCGACGCTAAAGCGCGAGGAAAACCGAAGAAGACGGGCAAGGATCGGGCAAGGTTTCACCCCTAGCATGGGCGTGCGCCCGCAGCGGCGCAGACTGCAGCAACCGATTAGGAGGCGACTATGCCTACGTCCCTTTGTCCGCCCAATGCCCCTCGCGCGCCTTTTTCACGCCGTTCGTTTTTCGCTCTCGCCATCGCCGCGGCATCGTATGCCGCATTGGGACCCGTGGCCTTCGAGGGCGCGCCGTTAAAACGCGCCGTCCAACAGCCGCTTTTCCGTCAAGCCTGGGCAGCAGAGGCCCGAAGCTCGCAGAACACAATCGAGGGCATCCTAGGCGCCACGCGATGCGCGCTCGACGAGTTGAAGGCGCACGAATACGATTCGTATTACCTGGGCACCCCTTATGGCAACACCGGGCCAGACGGCGCTGGGGGCGACATTTCCACTTGGGATTGCTGGCACCCCAACGGCAAGCCGAAATCAAACGGGCAAGCCTATATGAACTGCACGGGGTTCATCGTCGCAGTGCTTGAGGCGTGTGGCGCCAACTGCGACCCCATGGGGTCTTATGTTGGCTCATCGGGATACAGCAGAGGCAACAAATCAAACCTATCGCGCTGGATTTCCTACCTCAACGACCACTCGGAACTGCGCACGCGATACGAAAGCAAAGAAAGCATGCTCGCCAGCGGCCAACTGCGCAAAGGCGACATCATCATTGCCGATCCGCGCGACTGGGGAACGCCTGGCGCCGATTGCCACATTTTGTTCTTTTGGGGCGACACGCCGAACCACGATTTGGCATGGCATTCGTCAAGCCACGCCGACGGGGTGGTTGCGGGAAACTGCCCGGGCAACATGATTTCCCAAATCACGGCAAAATGGGGCAACGTCTACTGGTTCCATGTGCCGCTCACGAATCTCATCACGCTTGCGCTTCAAAAGCACTCTGCGGAAGCCTCCGTCGCAACGGGCGACGAAGGCGCTCCGTTCTATTCGCTTGAGGGAGCAGAGTTCAGCGTGTTCCAGCATTGCGAAAACGGCGTATGCAGCGGACTGATTACCGAATTTTCCACGAATGCGCAAGGCTATGCCGAAATTGAGCTCACCCCAGGCCAGGGCGTATGGGTTCGAGAAGACCGCGCCCCCTTGGGGTTTTGCGCCTGGAGCGAACCTCGCTATATAGAGGTGGGCCAAGCACCAGACACGCAAAACCTCACCGACACGCCGAAAACCGTGCGCGTCGCCATAGAGAAGCGAGACGTTGAAACCGGCGAACGCGCCCAAGGACACGCAACGCTTTCGGGAGCCCTCTTCGAGCTTGTCGATTCACAGGGAAACTCCCATACCGCAGCAAGTACGTGGCACGAAAATGAAACTGGCGGGGCATGGATTGCGGAATTCCCGGAAATAGCGCGTGGAACCGTACGCATTCGTGAGGTTTCAGCGCCGATCGGCTATGCCGTTGGATCGCTTCCGAACGCGGACGACGATGGGTGGACGACCGTCGATTTGGCGCCCGATAGCGACGAGCCCTGCGCAACCCTAACCCTCACCGCATGCGATCGCGTGCTCCGAGGAGACATCGAAGGCGCGAAATTCTTCGAACACGAGGGCGAAAACGACGAATCGCTGAAATCGCCCCTCGCAGGAGCGCGATTCGCGATATGGCTGCAAGATGACGGAAGTCTTGTGGGCAAAGGCTATGACGTTGCTCCCATTCTTGACGCGCAAGAAAAGACCGTCACCTCAAACGATGGGTCGGCGCTTTTCGGTTCGCTCATGGGAACCGTCACAACGAAAAGCGACGGGCGCTTCACTTCGAAGGATCTGCTCGAAGACTGGTATCCCGAAGTCCATGGCGGACAACCAGCGCCAAGTTGCGCTTTGCCCTATGGAACGTACGCTATCGTCGAAACGTATTGTCCCGACGAGGCGCTCAGGCTCGCCGATCCGATTATCGACATCGAAGTGCATGCCAATGCGCACATCGCGTTTATGACGGTTGAGGACCATCGCATATGCTCGCCCGTACGCGTAAAGAAGACCGATGCCGAAACGGGCAATACCGTGCTCTCGCCGGGAACCATCATCGAACTGCTCCGGCGAGATGCCAACGGCGAATACCAACCCGTGTCGTTCGACGTGCATACGCCGAGCACCGAACGCGTTTCCCGCTTCACGATTCCTGAATCGGGCATAGTGCAATTCCCCGAAAGGCTCGCCTGGGGCAGCTATGCCATTCGTGAAATTTCAACCATCGCTCCCTACCTCACGCGTAAAGAGCCCGTATGTTTCGAGGTCGCCCAAAACCACCGATGGGAGGAAGACGACGTTATCGAGATAACCTTGCCAAACGAAAAAGCATACGGAGCTATCGAAGGGCGCAAAATCGATATCCTAACGGGAGAAGACGTCTCGGGGGCAACCTATGAGGCACGCGTCGCAACCGACGTCGTATTCCCCGATGGAACGCTCGCGCTACACAAGGGCGACTTTGCGGGAAGCGCAACGAGCGATGAAGCTGGAGCATGGACGATTGCTCCCCTGCCGCTCGGGTCGGGCACGGCGGAATACCTTATTGTCGAAACGCTCTCGCCCGAAGGGTACGTAGCCGAAACGAAGCGCCATCACGTAACGCTTACATGGGAAAACGATGCGTGCGAAGTCGTATGCGCGGGCATCACGATAGAAGAAGAGCCAACGGGCATCGAAATCAGGAAGGTCGATGCGCAAACAGGCGAACCCATTTCCGGGGTCGAATTCGTTTTGAGCGCGCCAGAGAGCGGAAGAGGCGATGATGAAGGAAGAAGCGAGACGCCCTTAACTGGAAGCACCCAGGATGAAAGCGCCATCGGCAACAGCGTAACCTCAGTTGACGCGGACGAGCCCAAAGAAAATGAACAGCCCAGCGAGGCTTTGGCGGCTGCGGAAAAAAGCGCTGACGAAGAATCAAGCGAAGCAAACGCAGAAGACGAGGCTACCAATGCATCTGGCGAATACAAGCTCGTAACCGACGAAGAAGGCTACGCCAAAGCCACGCACCTGCCAAAAGGACGCACCTATACGCTCCGCGAAACGTCGCCTCGCTTCGATTTGGGCTACGTGACGAGCGATTGGAGCAAAACGCGTTTCCTTGCAAGCGACGGACGCTGGTACGACAGCGAAGACGCCTGGATCGAAGCATGCGAGACGGGATGCGAAGGCGACGCCCTATGGAAAGAAGCCGTCGAAAACGACTTCACACGCTTGGAATTCTTCAAAATCGATGCGGATCGCTATGAGCAAGCCGGCAAAGCGCACGCAGACGACGGCAGCGCCGAGCAAGCAGCATCGCAGGCGAGGATCGAAGGCGGGCGATTCCGCCTTGAAGATTCCCAGGGCAACCCCATTGCGCCTTGCAACGATGGACTTGAAGCCGAGGGATGGGCAGCCCAAGGGAAAGCGCCAGTGGAATTCAGCCACCTCTGCGTTGGAGAAACGTACACCCTTGTTGAGGAATGCGCCCCTGAGGGGTATAAGGCCGAGAAACAGAAACTGAGCGTCGAGATTCGCGATACGCCCGAAGCCGAAATCGTGATTCTAAAGAATGAACGAATCAAAACCCTGCCGAAAACGCTCGATTTCACAACAAGCTTCATTACGGGAACGGCGGGGCTCGCCTTCGCAGGAAGCGCAGCAGCGATAGCCGCATACAGCAAGCGCCGAAGCGAAATCGAAGCCGCGCAGAAAAGCGAACGGCGCCTCTAGCAAGCGCATCGCGGTTCCTTAAGCACAAAAAAGCCCCCGCAGAGCGGGGGCTTTCGTCGTTCAAGAAGAACGATTTATTTCAGAGCGGCCTTGGAGACCTCGACCAGCGCGGCAAAAGCCTCGGGGTCGTTGATGGCCATGTCGGAGAGCACCTTGCGGTCGAGCTCAACGCCAGCCTTGTGGAGGCCATTCATGAACACGGAGTAGGACACGCCGTTGATACGAGCAGCAGCATTGATGCGGGTAATCCAGAGACGACGGACTTCGCGCTTCTTGTTGCGGCGATCGCGGTACTGGTACTGCAGCGAGTGACGGACCTGCTCCTTCGCCTTCTTGTAATGGCGGGACTTAGCTCCGTAGTAGCCCTTCGCACGAGCGAGGACAACGCGACGCTTCTTTTTAGCGGAAACAGAACGCTTAACACGAGGCATTGATAATCACTTCCTAAATCAATTAGCGGAGGCCGAGGTTGCGAGCGACAACACGCTTGTCGGACTCAGCGACAACAGTCTCTTTGCGGAAATTGCGGATACGCTTGGGGCTCTTCTTGCTCTTGATGTGGCTCTTGAAAGCCTTAGCGCGGACGATCTTGCCGGTACCGGTGACGCGGAAGCGCTTTGCGGTGCCCTTGTGGGTCTTCATCTTAGGCATAATCGAAGTCCTTTCTGCTTACTCGTTGGATTCGCCGTTGTTTTTGGCGTCTTTATCGGCTGCTTTTTTCACCGCTGCCGGAAGCGGAGCGATGAGCATATGCATGTTGCGGCCCTCCATCTTGGGGGCGTTCTCGATGACGGCAACGTCTTTCAAGTCGTCTGCCAAACGTTCGAGAATCGAGAGGCCTTGTTCGGGGTGGGCCATCTCGCGACCGCGGAACATAATCGTGATCTTGACCTTAGCGCCGCCTGCCAAGAAACGAAGCACGTGCTTCTTCTTCGTGGTGTAGTCGCCCACGTCGATCTTGGGACGGAACTTCATTTCCTTGATCTCGACCTTGGTCTGCTTCTTGCGAGCCTGCTTAGCCTTGATCGCCTGATCGTACTTGAACTTTCCGTAGTCCATAATGCGGCACACGGGCGGTTCAGCGTTCGGCGCGATTTCGACAAGGTCCAAACCGGCCTCTTCTGCGATGCGCAGGGCCTCGCGGGTGTTGAAGATACCCATCTGAGAACCGTCGTAACCAATCAGACGGCACTCGCGAGTGCGGATTTCTTCATTGAGCCTGGGCTCTTGAGCTGCTATTGCGCTCACCTCCTACATCTCCCGCGGGTTGCGGGTTTGCACTGCAACAAAAAACCCTGCGCGCACGCACAGGGTTCAAGAAGTTCATGAAGAAGTATATTCTTGAGACCCATCAGCTTGCGCCGAAGCAGGTGGGAGGTTTTTGCCTCCGCTTGAAACAGCTCGAATATAATAACAACATTCGCTTTCGGTTTGCAACAAGAAATTCCTAGATGTGGAGGAAAATCGTGCACGCGTCCATTATTGACTGCCATACCCATACGAATTTCTCGGACGGCGAGTCGTCATTCGCAGAAAACGTGCGCGCCGCCGCAGCTCGCGGATGCCGCGTGCTGGTTTCCACCGACCACCTTACGCTGCCGGCAAGCATGGACCCACGATGCGAATGCCAAGTGCCAGCACGCGATTTAGCCGCACACCGCGCCGCGTTCAACGACGCGCGCGAACTTGCAGCGCAAATCGCGCCCGACATGGATGTGATTTTCGGATTCGAATGCGACTGGTACCCAGGCTGCGAGCAAAACGTGGCGAAATGGGCCCAAGGAGCCCAGGTCAAGCTTGGCAGCGTGCATTGGATTGGGCCCGCAGGCAATGTCTCGGTTGCGGCAGGCGAAAAAGGCTGCGAGAGCATACCCCCCGCCGATGCGCCGCATTCGGGCGCAGGCTGGATCGACTATTCCGAAGACATGCATATATGGGAAGAACTCGAATCGGACGGCGTGTGGCGCGCGTATGTCGACGCCTGGTGCGCCGCGTGCGAAAGCCCCCTTGCCTTCGACTCGATGGCCCACCCCGACCTGCCTATGCGCTTTTCGCAGGACGGATGGCCGGCGCCTGCAAACGTCGAGAGGCTTTGGGACGAGATGGCAGCATGCGCGCACGACACCAAGCGCCGCATTGAGCTTTCAACGGCATCGCTTCGCAAGGGGTTGCCCGACTTCTACCCCGCCGCAGGCTTGCTTGAGCGCTTCTGCAAAGCCGACGTTGCCATCACCATAGGATCAGACGCCCACGCGGCACGCGATATCTGCTTTGGCGTTCCCGAAGCCCAAAAGCACGCTTTCGAGGCGGGGTATCGAACCTTCGACGTGCCGCGGCCCGACGGCTCGTGGGAGAGCTGGAACCTTTAGGCGCATTCCTGCGCCGCTCAACTTATTTCATGCGGGCGTTAAGCTCTCCGGCCAAATCGTCAATGCCAACGCCGTAACGCTCAAGCGTCACGAGCAGGTGATACACCAAATCGGCGGCCTCGTAGCGAATGTGGTCGTGGTCGTTGTCTTTGCAAGCCATGATGACCTCGCTCGCCTCTTCGGCGATCTTTTTGAGCAGCTCGTCTTCGACATCGGTAAGCAAGCGAGCCGTGTAGCTCTCGCTCGGGCTTGCGTCGCGACGGCCATGGATGGTTGCGGCCAAGCCTTCGAGGGTTTCTCCAATGTTGCCCGGTTGTACGTCTGCGGTGCGAACTCCCATGGTTAATCCTCCTTTGGCGCGCCTTCGGGCGCATCGTAGATTCGATTGAAAAAGCAGCTGCGCGAGCCCGTATGGCACGCGGGGCCCGGCGAGTCGACCTTCACAAGCAAGGTATCGCCATCGCAATCGGCGTCGATGGAAATCACGCGCTGCATATTTCCGCTCGTGGCTCCTTTATTCCAAAGCTCTTGGCGACTGCGGCTCCAAAACCACGTGGTTTTCGTCTCTTGGGTCAGACGCAGCGATTCAGCATTCATCCACGCCACCATGAGCACCTCGCCCGTGTCGAACTGCTGCACAACCGCAGGAATGAGCCCGCGATCGTCGAACTTCAATTGCATTTCAAAACCTTTCCTGTCATGCAGGGAACTGCGCGCGGCTCTTCATCGAGCGCCGCTTGGCGTAAAACCCAACTCTGAATCAGCGGCTCATCAGGATGACTCCGGCGGACGCTCCCGTCCCCAAGACGCATACGGCGCCATCGGCGCGAAGTCGCATTCGGCCCAAACGGGTCGCCAAACACGCCAGACGTCGACCTTTGACGCTCAGCAAAAGAGTGCTCTTAGAAATCAAGCCTCACAGGAATACCCTGGCTGGCCATGTATTCCTTCACCTGGCGAATGCTGAATTGGTCGAAATGGAATACGCTTGCGGCGAGCACAGCATCGGCTTCTCCATCGATAACGCCCTCAGCGAAATGTTCAAGCTCGCCTACGCCGCCACTCGCGATAACGGGAATGCTTACCGCACGTGCAACCGCGCGCGTAAGCGCTACATCGAAACCAGCCTTGGTGCCATCGCGGTCCATACTCGTGAGCAGAATCTCGCCCGCGCCGCGTCGAGCGGCTTCTGCCGCCCATTCCACGGCATCGAGGCCCGTTGCATTGCGCCCGCCAGCCGTGAACACTTCCCACTTATCGGCGCCGGGAGCCCCGGGCGCGCCTACGCGCTTCGCGTCAATGGCGCATACCACGGCCTGGCTGCCAAACGCAGAAGCCGCCGCGGTGATGAGCGATGGGTCGCGCACGGCCGCGGAATTGAGCGAAACCTTATCGGCGCCCGCCGCAACCATGGCACGCATGCCGGCGAGGTCGCGAAAACCGCCGCCCACCGCATAGGGGATGGAGAGCTCCTCTGAGGCATGGCTCGCCATGTCGATGGTGGTCGCGCGCCCATCGCTTGTGGCCGTGATATCGAGGAACACAACTTCGTCGGCGCCTTCGCGGTCGTATGCGGCGGCGAGCTCCACGGGGTCGCCCGCATCGCGCAGCGACACGAAGTTTACGCCCTTCACCACGCGCCCGTCTTTCACGTCGAGGCAGGGAATCACACGCTTCGTCAGCATGGCGCACCGCCCTTCGCTGCCGTGAGCGCTTCGCTCAGCGTGAACGCGCCCTCGTAAAGCGCGCGTCCCGTGATGCAGCCCTCGATAACATCATCGCCAGCTGCCGCAAGCGCTGCAATGTCGCCCGTGGACGAAATGCCGCCCGAGGCCACCACGGGAAAGCCAGCAACCTGCGCGATGTGGCGATAGGCCTCAACGTCGATGCCCGTCTGCATGCCATCGCGCGCGATATCGGTAAAAACAAGATGCTTGAAACCTTGGCTCGACAAGCGCCCCACCACTTCATCGGCAGAGGCACCCACGCCTTCGCGCCACCCGTTCACCTTCACTTGACCCGCCTTGGCGGCCACATCGGCCACGAGCAGCTCCCCAAACTGAGCCGCCGCCGCTTGGGCGAACGACTCATCGCGCACGAGCACCGTGCCCATGGCAATGCGTTTGGCGCCGAGACGGGCCAACTCGTCGATTCGCTCGAGCGAGCGCACGCCACCGCCCACATCGATAGAAATCCCATCAACCTGGCACAGCGCGGCAATCGCTTTCGAATTCGCCTCACGCGCAGCTTCGTCTTCCTCGAAAGCGGCCGAAAGGTCGACCACGTGCAACCACGCGGCGCCTTGCTCGAGAAACTCGCGCGCAACAGATGCGGGATCTTCGGAATAGACCGTCATGCGCGAACGGTCGCCGCGCTCGAGGCGCACAACCTTGCCGGCAACCAAATCGATTGCAGGAAAAACAATCATGCGCGGCCTCCTTTCTGCCCACATGCCTCGGCAATGGCAACGAAGTTCTTCAAAATATCGAGCCCGCGGGCCGACGATTTTTCTGGATGGAATTGGCAGCCGAACACATTGCCGCGCGCCGCCACGCACGGGAAGCTCCGCGTGTAGTGCGTATGCGCCGCAACGGCGGCATCGTCGGCATCGGAATCGATTGCATAGGAATGCGTGAAATACATGTTCGCGCCTTCGGGAAAGCCCCGCAACAGGTCGCACGCACGGCCGTTGTCGGTAAGATGCACCTGGTCCCAGCCGACATGGGGCACCTTAAGGCGCGCCGATTCCAAGCGGGAGCATGAGCCCGAAAGCACGCCCAATCCGCGCGCCCAACGCTTGCCATTCGCCTCGAAAACCGCAGCAGGAGCAAGGTTTGCGCCCATGGCATCTTCCGCCAACGCCGCGGGCGCATCTTTAGGAACGCCCTCGTCGCCGCGCTCGAAAAGCAGCTGCAACCCAAGGCAAATGCCCAAAAACGGCGTTCCCTCACCAATGACGTTAAGCACGGCCTGGGCCTCGCCCGATTCCTGCATGAACGCGATGGCGTCGTAAAACGACCCCACGCCCGGCAGCACCACGGCATCGGCAGCGCGAATCTCTTCTGGAGAGTCGCTCGCCTTCGCGCATGCGCCCGCGCGGGAAAGCCCGCGCACGACACTCGACAAATTGCCCTTGTGGTAGTCGACCACCACAATGCTCGGCCCCATTACAGCGACCCCTTCGTGGAGGGCACGCCCTGAACGCGGCCGTCGAATTCGCACGCGCGGCGCATAGCACGCCCGCACGCCTTGAAGGCCGCCTCGATAATATGGTGGGAATTGGCGCCCGCAAGCTCGCGCACATGCAGCGTGACCCTTGCATCGCGAGCGAAAGCGTAGAAGAATTCCACCGCGAGCTCGGTATCGAAATCGCCTACGCGAGGCGAGGGGATAGGCAAATCGCAATACGCCTGGCCGCGGCCCGAAATATCGACCGCCGCCATGACGAGCGTTTCGTCCATGGGGATGGCAACGTCGGCGAAGCGGGTAATGCCCGCCTTGTCGCCAAGGGCCCTCGCAAACGCCTCGCCCAGCACGATGCCGACATCTTCGACCGTATGGTGGGCATCGACCTCCACGTCTCCTTTCGCACGCACCGTAAGATCGAACAGGCCATGGCGGCCAAACGCATTGAGCATGTGGTCGAAGAACGGCACGCCCGTCGAAATATCGCAGGCGCCCGAGCCGTCAAGATCGAGCTTCACCGCAATGTCGGTTTCGCCCGTCTTGCGCGAAACCTCAGCAATTCGAGCCATGGGCAACTCCTTTCGAGGCTGTTAGAAAGCACTCTATACCAGCCAAATGATTCGTACGGGCCAAAACATCGCTGCCGGCCAATGCCCATCGGCGCTCGCCGATGGGGCCTTCGACGATCAGGGCATGCGCGTGCAGGCCGGCATGCCTATTCGCGACACGAATCAACTTCATCTTTCAGCAACGCAGCCAACGCCGCAAGCACTTCGTCGTTTTCCTCGGGCGTGCCAATCGTGATGCGCAGGCAATCGGCCAATCCGGGCGCATAGCTGAAGTCGCGCACGAGAATCGATTTTTCATCGCGCATGCGCTCGCGGACGCGCGTAGCGTTCGGCATGCGCACAAGCACGAAGTTCGCCTCGCTCTCCCACACCTCAATGGGCAAACCGCAATCGACAAGGCCATGCAGCCCCTCGATCACGCGAGCGCGCTCGCTGCGAATCTGATCCACGACGGGCGCAAATTCGTCTCGGGCGCGAACCGCGGCCAGCGCCGCCGCCTGCGAGAGCACGTTTACCGAATAGATCTGGCGAATCGCCGCGAACGCATCGATCACATCGGGCGCGGCAATCACATAGCCGAGTCGCGCGCCCGCCATGCCGAACGCCTTGGACAGCGTATGCAATACCACGAGGTTGTCGCATTCCGAAAGCAGCTGTTCGCACGACGAAGCGGAATCAGCGAATTCGCCATAGGCCTCGTCGACCATAACAAGCCCGGAGCAGGCGGCGCACACCTCGCGCACGAATTCAACGGGAGCCAGATCGCCCGTGGGGTTGTTCGGCGAAGTCACGATTGCGATATCGCATTTCGGAGCCGCTTCAAGCACCGCCGCCTGGTCGAGCCCGAACGTTTCAGCATCGCGCCACACATCGAGCACCTCGGTTTGCGCAAGGGAAGCGAAAAACGCATATTCCGAAAAACACGGCGGGCAATTGAGCAGCGTGCGATTCGGCCCACCAAAAGCGAGCAGGAAATTATAGAGCAGCTCATCGCCGCCGTTGCCTACACATACCCACGATGGATCGACGCCGTGCCATGCGGCGATTTCCGCGCGCAATTCATTCGACATAGGGTCGGGATATCGGTTAAGCGCCATGACCGCAAGCGCGGCGTCGATAGACGCGCGCGCCGCAGCGGGCATGGAATAGGTGTTCTCATTCGCCGAAAGGTTCACCCGACAAGGCGTGAAATTCGGATCGTAAGGCTCGATGCTCGCCAAATGAGGCTGCATGAGCGCGCGAATGCGATCGGAAAGCTGGGCCATGAGTTATTCCGCCTTTTTGGGAGCAGCCAAATCGACCGGCCACGCGATGCGGTTGATGTCGCTCAAATCGACGCCATCGAAGCCTTCGAGGTTTTCCTCGATCATCTTGCGGCGAAGCCCAGCCGAAAGCGCATGCGCCCACAGGCCTTCAGCCTGCGCCATGGTTTGCGTGGCGGGAGCGTCGTTCATGAGGCCTTCGGGGGTGTAGCAAATGACCGACGAGCGCGTAATGAAGTCCTGCACGGAAAGCGGATTGGAAAACGCCGCCGTGCCGCCCGTAGGAAGCGTGTGATTGGGGCCGGCAACATAATCGCCCAGAGGCTCGGAGCTCCACGGGCCCACGAAGATGGCGCCCGCGTTCTCGATTTTGCCGAGCAAGCCCATGGCGTTGTCGCAGTGCAGCTCAAGGTGTTCGGGGGCAATAACGTTCACGGCATCGATGGCGGCCTCAAGGTCGGCGGCCACGACGACCACGCCTTGGTCGTCAAGCGACGCGCTCGTGATTTCGGCGCGCGGACTTGCCGCCAAAAGCTCGGCGAAGCGGCCCTGCACCTTTTCGGCGAACGCGGCGTCGCAGGTGACCAAATAACACGTGGCCAGCGGGTCGTGCTCGGCCTGCGCCATAAGGTCGGCGGCCACGACGGTCGCATCGGCCGTCGCGTCGGCCAGAACGCAAACCTCAGACGGGCCCGCGACCATATCGATGCCCGCATCGCCCGAGACGATTTTCTTCGCAGCGGCAACGAACGCATTGCCGGGACCAACGATTTTCGCGGTTTTCGGAATGGAATCGGTGCCATATGCCAACGCGGCAATAGCCTGGGCGCCGCCCACGGCATAGATTTCATCGACGCCCGCGACCTTGGCTGCGGCGAGCGTGTACGGCGAAATGCCGCCCTCTCTCTGCGGCGGAGTAACCATGACGACTCGCTTCACGCCCGCGACCTTTGCAGGAATGCAGTCCATAAGCACCGTGGAGGGGTACTGCGCGCGACCGCCCGGGACATAGACGCCCGCGGCGGAAACAGGCGTGACTTTGACGCCCAGAATAGTGCCATCGGCGCGCGACGTGAACCACGACTGCTCAACTTCACGCTCGTGGAATTCGCGAATCTGCGCCGCCGCTTTCTTCAGGGCCTCGATGAACGCCGGGTCAACCGCCTCGACGGCTTCGTCCATAAGCTTAGGGTCGACGCGGAAATCGTCGACGTCGACACCATCGAATTTCTTGCAGTACTCGCGCAGGGCGACATCACCGCGTTCGCGCACGTCATCGACGATGGCCTGGGCCGACTGCATAATAGACGCGGGCAATACCCCTTGGCGCGGAAGCTGGCCCGCCGCGAGGCGTTCACCCGGGTTGAGCGTGATGGTCTTCATAATGCCTATGCCTTTCTCGAAGCGGCCAGCCTAGATGCTAGGTCGCGGATTCTTTCATCGCAGCGAATGCTCGTCGGGCTCGCAAAGAAGCGGGCGGAGCACTTCAGCACCTCATCGACGATGACCAAATCGTTCTCACGTAGCGTGGTGCCCGTTGCCGTGATGTCGACGATGCGGTCGGACAGGCCCACCATAGGGCCGAGCTCGATATTGCCGTGGAGCGTGACGATGTCGGCTTGCACGCCGATTCGGTCGTAGTATGCCTGAGTAATGCGCGGATACTTCGTCGACACGCGAATGGAACCGCGGCGCGCGTACGCAGCATCGGCCGCGCCTTTCGCGCTCGCGGGCTCGGCGACCACGAATCGGCATGCGCCATAGCCAAGATCGATGAGCTGCACCAAATCGAGGCCCGCCTCGACGAGGGAATCGCGGCCGCAAATGCCGCAATCGGCGCCGCCAGAAGCAACGAAAGCAGGGGCGTCGGTGGGCCTCACGATAACGTAGTCGACGCCCCGGCCATGCACGATAAGGTGTCGGCCCACATCATGCAGCGGCTCTGTATCGAGCCCCGCATCCGCAAGCGCCGCAACCGTGTCGGCGAAAAGCGACCCCTTCGGCACCGCGATGCGCAGTGGGCGCGGCGCGGCGTCGCTCGCGACGGCTTCTTCGATTTGCTCGAGCGAAAGAGCGAAGCCCGCCGAGGGCAAATCGCGCTCGCCCAATTGCGAAAACGCCTCGTCATAGCGGCCGCCTGAACCAAGGGGCGCCGAAGTGCCTTTGGCGTATGCGGAAAACACGAGGCCTGTGTAGTAGCCAAAAGAGTTCATGACCGAGAAATCAACGGCGAGGTTATCGCCAAAGCCCGCTTTTTGCGCCGAATCGAACAGCGCGCGCAGCTCCGAAACGCCGCCGTCGGCGATGCCTGCCGCCGAAAGCACCGCGGCAGCTGCATCGAGCGCCTCGACGCCGCCACTGATGCGGGGCAAAGTCGCTATCGCGTTCACCAGGCTTTCGGGCGCGTCAACGTTCGAAAGCGCCGCATCAAGATCGACGAAATCGGACGCATGCACGCACGAAAGGAGTTCTTCGCGCACAGGATCGACAATACCCGCCGCCGCGAGAAGCTCGTTCATGGGGCGAACGCTGCCGCATACAATGCGCCAATCGGAAACACCCACGGCACCAAGCGCCTCGGCCGCCATGGACACGACCTCGAAATCGGCATCGACGCCGCTTGCACCAATCAGTTCGATGCCGAGCTGCGTGAATTGGCGAGAACGGGCCATGTACTGAGCCTGCTCGCGCACGACAGGCGCGGCATAGCGCAGACGGATGGGCGCTTCCGCATGCGCCAAGCGCGTTGCGACCAGGCGCGCGATGGGCATGGTGAGATCGCTTCTTACCACAAGCAAACGGCCATCGCCGTCGAAAAGCTGGAAGGGAGTTGCGGCGGTTCCGCCGGCCATCGCCAGCGAAGATTGCTCTTCAAGCAGGGGCGTCTCGACCGGCAGGTATCCATGAGACGCGAAACCATCGCTCACGATGCGCGTTATGCGCTCACGCTCAAGAGCCTCATCGGGCATGATGTCTCGGAATCCCCGGGCGGTAATAGGCCTCACTGCTTGCCACCTTCACCTTTCATGTTTGGTAACGTGTTAGACACTTTACCACAGTAGAGTGGTCGAGTATTGCGTTATGCTTCCGCTCTTCATAAAAGAAAACCCGCCATGCGGCGGGTTTTCATAGATTTTGATTTCCTACGCGTTCACATACACATAGAAGAGCCTGAGCGTATCGGCCAGATTGTTCGAAACGTTCGCTGCCGAATAGTCATAGTTCAGGCGGCACTGCCACGCATGTTGGGCCCCATCGAGGGCGGCGGTTGCTTCGCCCGAGAATGTGTACTGCTCCTGAGCGATAGTCTTTCCATCGTCTGCATAGGTTCGATACTCATCGGCGGAGGGGAGTTCGACCGAGCCTTCTTCAACCGTGAGGCCCGCATCACCGAGCAGGGTCTCGACGACATGCTTCTCGGTTACCGCGTCTGAGAAGCTCACATCGCCGTATCCCAGCGTCGACATAGCGGCCGAATAGCCTGCCTGGGTAATTTTTCCATCTTTATCAAGCGTGAGATAGACCGACGGAGTATTGCCTTTAGAGTCGGCCTGCTGTTCCGTAAGCGCAAGCGTCACCGTTTTGCCAACGACTTCCGTGGTTTTCGAGTCGCCTTCGCCTTTTTCCTCGGTTATGTCGGAAGAGCTCGCCACCGTGGCGCCGCGCCCAACCTTCGAAATGGCCTCATCTTCCGTCGAGCCGAGCAAGGCCACCAAATTCGGAGCGGTAAGGCGGCTGCCCTGCTTTTTCGCGTCGGTTGCCTCGGCGGTATCTTTCAGCGTGGCGGTAGCGGAATTCGAAGCCTGATTCGCAACATCGCTCGCTTCTTGATACAGCATAAACGCGAAATAGCACAGCGCGGCGATGAGCACCACGAGCACCACGCTCACGACGATGAGCACCGTGCGCATGCGCTTCGACTTCTTTTGATGAGCCGAAACGCCCTTGGTTGCCTCGGGCGTATTGTTGTCGGACTCCTCGTACTCCGGCGATGCTTGGGCGGATGCGCCGTCGATGAGCTCGGCGTCCGTTTCCTGGACGCGAGCGTGCTTCCCATGCTTGGCCATTCGTAATCCTTTCAATACGCACGTGAGCCCGCCATAAGCGAGCCCACGTGGAAACTAATGCAACACCGTATATGCGATAAACGCGACAACAGCGGCCACGGCCAACCCTATGATCACTTTCTGCATCGTGGTCATTGGGGCAATGTCGTTCAGGTCGTTATCGCCCTCGACGTTTCGCTTGCCCATACCAACTCTCGCTTACAGGCCAGAGGTGGAGCCAGGCTGAACGGCATTTGCGCCAGCCGTAGAGCTGGAAGCGGTTTCGGTCGTGGCTCCATCCTTGGATTCGTCGTCGGAATCGTCATCGGCGGAAACCGACTTGCTCGACGAAACCTCAATGGAGGAAAGCGCATCGAGGTCCATCGGCGAGCCGAGCCACTTCGTGCACACCGCGTCGGAAACGCCGTTGCCAAGCACCGCGGTCAGCGCTGCGGAAATGGCCTTCTGCAGTTCCTGGTTGCTCGAAGCAACGCCAATGCAGTAGCCGCCTTTGGAGCCAAGCAGCGCGATAGGCTTGACATCGACGCTCTGAACAAGCGCCGCATACGAGCCGATGACCGCATCGGCCGCAACGTACTTCGCTTTTCCGGTTTCAACAAGCGAGAACGCCGAAACCAAATCGGACGCGGGATTCAACGCGTCATCGCCGTAGGCATTCTGAACGGCCCACGCGCTCGTCGAAGAGGACTGCGCCGCGATGCTCGATGCCTTAACGCTCGCAGGTGCGGTTGCCGAACCATCCGAAGCGAACAGGGCCACGCCCGTTTCAATATAGGGGTCGGAAACCCACATGCTCGAATTCTTCTCGCTCGATGTCTGGCTCATGACGATATCCACATCGCCGTCGGCGAGGGCGGAAGACGCATTGCCAGCCACATCGACGAGCTCGAGCTTCAAGCCCAGCTGATCGGCGAGCGCTGCCGCCATATCGACGTCGAGACCCGCATAGCTGGCACTCGAAGAAGACGTGACAAACGGCGCGCCGCCATCGGCATCGATGCCCACGCGCAACGTGCCATTCTGGCCGATGGTGGGAGAGCTGATCGTCGGGGTAAGGGTTTTCCCCTCGTAAGAACCGGCCTGGCTGCAACCAGCCAAACCAAGCGCGCAACACAATGCGCAGGCAAACGCGATGACGAGCGACACGCGATGTTTCATCGTATGAATCCTCTTTCCATATATACCCAGATTCCTCTTTCGGCTGACCTAGTCTTTGCCCCCACACTCGCGCACTGGGGTTTTGCGAATGATTTCGCTCTGCCCTCTCCCCCAGTGCGGCGTTGCCGCAAAAATCGGCCGGGAGGTGCGACTTACTTCTAGGATACGCCATGCTCGCACGCGCCTATATTGGGCGGCGCGTACTTACGTGGATCCTTTTGACCGCATCTGCCATGGACTAAGGAGCCTTTGCGGCCCCCGCAACTACAGACCCGAAAGAAGTCTCGATGCAGTTTAGCAGATTTGAAGCCCATCCATGAACAGGCAGGCTCTTCCATGCAGTGTTAACGCAATGCTGAAAGGGCGATTACGACCGATAAGCCGCTGAAAAACCAAGGAAAAGAATGGGCGCGCTGCGTGAAGAAGGCGTGCAGAACAAAGGGAATGCGCAAGAAATGTCGAGCAACGTGCCAGGTAAATAAATCGAAACGGGCAAGGTGCGGGCAAGGGTTGCGTCCTAGCATATCGCACAACGACGAGGCTTCCGGAAAGAAGGGGCTATGGGACTTATCGCCGATGCCGTGTGCGAAACGCTGTGGCCCACTCGCTGCGCGCTCTGCGATGCGCCCGGAGACGTGCTGTGCGCGCGCTGCGCCGCACGCCTCGATTACCTTGATTTCTGGCGCGCGTGCCCGCACTGTGGCGCCGCGTTCGGCTTTTTGCAATGCGACCATTGCACTCCCCTCGTGAGCAAAGGGGAAGAGACGCGACTTTGCTTGAGCGCGCTTCGGTATACGGCCGACACCGGGGCTTTGATCAAGACCTACAAAGATAAGGGGGAGCAGCGCCTTTCGGGGACCCTTGCCGCGATACTCGCAAACACGATACCGCCATCATGGCCAAGGTGGGCAAATGGCGTGACGTACATTAGCGCTACCACGGCGGCCCGCCGAAGGCGCGGATTCGACCACATGGAGCTCTTGGCGCAAGCCCTTGCCGCGCAATACGGACTGCCGTGCATACGAACCCTCAACCCTCCCCTCGCGCGCGATCAGCGTATTTTGGGCAGAGTCGAACGCAGGCAGAATGTGCAGGGTCGCTTCACGACATGCGACTGCGCGCCCGGCCATCGCCTTCTTTTAATCGACGATGTTTTCACCACGGGATCGACGATGCAGCAGGCTCGCATCGCGCTCGAATCGAGCGGCGCGCAGGTACGTTGCGCAACCGTGGCGCGCGCCTAGGCGACTCGAGCGGCGCATCCCATGGCGCAACGGGCAACAAAAGACTGCTCATTTCTGCAGTGGTTGCGCATTTTATGTTCGCGCGCGAGAAGGCGTATATGCCCCACAGCGCTCTCACTCTATAATCTTGAAAGTTTACGGAAGTGCCAACATTTGCATTTCAAGCCGCCAATCGATAGGAGCGAGAAGACCGTGTTCGATCAAATGCTGTCGCATATGACGTTCGTTGACGTCTTCAACTGGTCCGTTCTGCTGGTTTTCAGCATCTGCTACATTTACCAGTTCTACTACGTATTCGTCGTGCTTACGCGCAAACCGCCTTTGCAGCAAGCCAAGGCAAACCACAAATACGCCGTAATGATTTCCGCGCGCAATGAAAGCCAGGTCATCGGCGACCTCATTCATAGCATTCGCGTGCAGAATTACCCGCAAGAGCTCATCGATATTTTCGTCATAGCCGACAACTGCACCGACAACACGGCGGAAATCGCCCGAAACGCAGGCGCAACCGAGGTATTCGAGCGTTTCAACGACCAGGAAGTCGGCAAGGGTTACGCGCTGAACTTCGGCTGGCACGAAATCCAAAAGCGCGACGACGCCGAGAGCTTCGAAGCCTATTTCGTGTTCGACGCCGACAACGTGCTCGACGCGAACTACTTCCGCGAAATGAACAAGGTCTTCGACGGCGGCGCGGAAGCCTCCACGAGCTATCGCAACTCCAAAAACTACGGCAGCAATTGGATTTCTGCCGGCTACGCGATTTGGTTCTTGCGCGAAGCGAAGTACCTGAGCCAGGCGCGCCTCACGCTCAACACGAGCTGCGCCATTTCGGGCACGGGCTTTTTCATTGCCGCGCATGTGCTCAAAGAAAACGACGGCTGGAAGTGGCACCTGCTCACGGAAGACATCGAGTTCTCCACGAGCTCCATTATCGAAGGGCGCCGCATCGCTTATTGCCCCACGGCTATGCTCTATGACGAGCAGCCCATTACCTTCATCGACTCGTGGAACCAGCGCTTCCGCTGGGCAAAGGGCTTTTACCAGGTGTTCTGGCACTATGCCGCCAAACTGGTAAAGGGCATTTTCACCAACCCCAAAGGCAAGCGCTTCGCATGCTACGACATGCTCATGACCATCGCTCCCGCCATGCTGCTCACGGTTATCTCCATCGGCTTCAACGGCACTATCGCGTTGCTCGCGGTATTCGGCGTAATATCGGCGGGCACCATGATTACCTCGGCCTTGTCGTCGATGTTCTTCTGCCTGTTTAACTTCATGCTCTTCATGTTCATCTTCGGCGTGCTCACCACATTCACCGAATGGGACAACATCCATTCAACCACCGCGAAAAAGATTGGCTATCTGTTCACCTTCCCCATCTTCCAGTTGACCTACATTCCTATTGCGCTGGTTGCCTTGGTGAAGAAAGCGAGCTGGAAGCCCATCGCGCACACGATTTCGGTCGACGTGGAGGAAATGAGCAAAACCGGCATGAAATAGGACGAGACTACTGCCCAGAAGGGCTACCAACGTCGGCCGATTTCAGAGCGCCGCCATGCTGCTGGGGCAGCGGGCGGCGCTCTTCTTTTAGCCCCGGACCCCCAAACGACACATCGCGTAATTCAACGATATTCTTCCAGAGGCGCTTGGGCATAAAGCTACGACGGAGTTCGGGGTTGTAGCGCGCGTCAATCGCTATGCTGTCGTAGAACGTTTTCCACGCCTGCTCATAGAAAGCGTCGTCGTGGGCAGCGGGTGGCGGAGTGAATTCCGATGAATGCACAAGCTGCCATTCGCCATTTCGCGAAACCCCTGCTATATGGTGCACTTCATCGAACACGATGAACGGCTGCGTGTTGAACCGAGCCGAAAACCATCCCATAAGCAAAGGCACAACGCTCGCCTTGGGGTTGCATACGGCAACATACACGCCATCACCCGTTTTCGAGAATCGCATGAATTGCACCCAATAGTGTCGTTCGTTTTCAACCGAGCGAACGATTGCCGCAAAGCGCGCGACTTCGGGCGCGGCTTTGTCGAAGCGCGCCCGCGGGCCGCGTTTCATGGCATAGCGAACGAAAGAGAGAATCGACGTGCCAGCATCTGCCTCATCAGAAAGCGATGCCGCCACGATGCATTGATACGTCTCGGCATTGCAAACACGAATAATTCCCGCCCGCACGCGCTGCGCATGCTCCATATTCGTTTTGACCTCGATAATACGCTGGCCAAGCCTGGGAACATGATGGTGCGCGGGAGACACATCGATAGGATCTTCTTTACGCGCAAACGCAAGGAAGATCGCCGAGAGCAGCCCCTCAAGCGAGCCATCATGCACATAGGCAAGATCGGTATCGCACATCGTCGACCCTCCTTCCGTTAAGGCATATGAGGCTCGTAGTCGTCGACCAAGCAACGACGCGCCTCATACCCGAACAATCGCCCTTAACCGCCAAAGCAGCACTACAAATTCGGGTTCATCTTAAAAGTGAGCGGAGATGCAATCGAAAGATCGAGCAGAAGCGTCGCAAGGTGCTTTTGGGCATCGGACACCACCCATTGCGCCAGCTCACCGTTGCCCTGCTCATATACCGCCGCGCGCTCTTCGACGGGAGCCGCCAATGCCTCGCGATGCACGCGCTGCGCATGACGCAGAGCTTTCTGCCACTGCTCGCCCTTGTAGTCGCTTGCACGCACATTCGTAACCGCCGAACGCGCGTCGCTTGCCGCCTGAAGCGAGCGGAACACCCAATAGGGATGGTTCAAATCGGGCTTGGGCGCAGCGTTGTTGAAGCATGCCGGCCACACAGGCGCGTCGCAGAACAGCGGCATATACGGAGAGAAGCACGGCGTGCCCAACGCAACCCAGCAAATCGGCGAAGCGAGCTCGCCCGCAAGCGCGGCCTGCGCGCATTGCTCCGCCGAAAGCCCGAAGACACCCTCGATTTGCATGACGTGCGACTCCTGCGTGCGCGAAAGGGCGATGGCGCGATAGCGCTTGCGCGAGAATTCGTCGCCCGCGCTGCCAATGGGGTCGAATTCGGTCTCATCGAAATGGCTCGAAAGCACCGCGGCCACATCTTCAACGCCCAGCAGGCGGTTAGGACGGAATACAAACGGCAAATCGCTATCGACCAGCGTATGCTGCTGCGCGATTTCAGGCGCAAGCAAGCGCAAGCCATCCCACACGCGCGGCGTGTTGTAGCGCCTGTCGCCATCGGAGCTGGTTCCGAAAATCTCGCGGAAGTTGAACGGACGCTCCTCGCCGACGCCTAAAGCGCTATTAAGCGCATGCTCCTCGACGAATTCGCGAATTCCCTGCGAATGCATGAATGAGTCGCTTTCGAAATCGACTTCCTGAATCGAGAGCTGGTTCGCCACCACGGCAACGCAATCATCGGGAATGCGCTGAGCAACCCAATGATGGCCCGTAGCGATTTCCATATACCACGCTTCCAGGTGATCGGCGAACAGCACGCCGTTGCTTTCGGCGGAGCCATATTCCGCCACGATTTCGCCCAAACGCTTCACGCCCTCGCGCGCCGTTTTCACATACGGCAGCACGACGGTGAGCATAGCGTCTTCCGCAAGGCCATCTTCCGCATAGGGGTCGAATGCGAGCACGCGATCATTTGCAAGCGCGCTTTCGGTAGCCGACATCGCAACATGGGCAGCATTCACGCCGGCCTCTTCGAAAAGCCCTTCCTCGGGCGTAACGTCGGGCATGGCAGAATAGCGAAGGCCCCCTTCAGGCAACGTGATGGCGAACCCATTCGCGCCCGATACAAGTTCGACGCCATCACGTTCGCCCGCTGGAACCATGCGAAGCGACTTCGGCGCGGCAGGCGTGGTGTTGTCTTCGTTGCGGGCAATGAGAATAGAGCCATCACGCGTTGCGGCGCGACCCACGAGAACCGATGTGCACGATCGGCGCATAAGACCATCGAACCCTTTTTTCGACATACCGTTTCCTCCTCTACGAAAGCCCCAACGCATGCGAGCGCTGAAGCATTTTCACCTGCGCCCTATAGTAGCTAAAAATATGCGCTGAAGTGCCTAGCCTCCATCATCGAAAAGGCTCATTTGCCCTGCGAGCACTTTGCCCGACCGGCGGCCATGCGACCCCGCTTGAATGGGCGCCGCAAGCTGGGCATGCAGGCTCTCTTTGTCAAAGCGCGCGCCATGGCCCTGATAGCGACCCCGACACGTAATGAAAAACCGAGCCCGCTTGTATGCCACGCCGAGCTTGCGAAGCTCGGCTTCGCCAAGCGCCGTGGCGCGCCTCGCACCCACAATCGCCTTCGCCCCGCGCACCCCAATGCCAGGCACGCGCAAAAGTTCTTCGTAAGGCGCAGTGTTCACCTCGATGGGAAACCTATCGAGGTGATTGATAGCCCAGTTCGCCTTCGGGTCGATGTCGGTGGCAAGAAACGGCTGGTCCTCATCGATGAGCTCCGCCGCGTCGAACTTATAGAAGCGCATAAGCCAATCGGCCTGATAAAGCCTGTGCTCCCTATCGAGCTGCACGGCATTTCCCTGCGGCAGCCGACCGTCTTCGTTTACCGACAAATACGCCGAGAAGAACACGCGCTTCATATGCATCGTTTTATAGAGCGACGAGGAGAGATTCAGTATTTGAAAATCGGTTTCGGGAGTTGCGCCGATGATCATTTGCGTGCTTTGCCCCGCCGGCGCGAATGCGCGCGTTTTTCGAGCAGGACGCCGCTGCGCCATATAACACGCATCGCGCCGCATAAGCGCCCGCGTATCGCGATCTTCGGCGATGCCCTCGCGAATTTGGCGCATGGGCGCAACAATGGAATCGCGCGTTTTATTCGGGCACAAAAGCGCAAGGCTTTCGCTCGACGGCAGCTCCATGTTCACGCTGATTCTATCGGCGAGAAGCCCGAGCGCTGCCAGCAAATCGGACGACGTTCCCGGAACTGCCTTCGCATGAATGTAGCCGCGAAAGCCATATTCCTCGCGAAGGATGCGCAAACATTCGATAATGCGCTCCGTCGTGTAATCGGGGCTCTTCAAAACCCCGCTCGAAAGAAACAGGCCCTCGATGTAATTGCGCCGGTAGAACTCCATAGTGAGATCGGCCAATTCGCGCGGCCGAAAAGAAGCGCGCGGAACATCGTTGGAGCAGCGGCTCGCGCAATAGGCGCAATCGAAGACGCACACGTTGGTGAACAGCACCTTCAAAAGCGTGATGCAGCGCCCGTCGGCCGAAAAGCTATGGCATATGCCCGCCGCCGTCGCGTTTCCAAGGGCACCCATGCGCGCATCGCGATCAATGCCGCTCGACGTGCAGGCGACATCGTATTTCGCAGCATCGGCGAGCAATGCGAGCTTTGCCGTTGTATCCACCGCGCCCCTTCCGCAAAATCGAACATCTTTTCGTTATTCTAAAGCGAATAAATGTTCGATTCAAGATGTTTTTTCGCGAAAATCGCGACGGGACCGTACGGTGGCTTCGGTTCGAAAGCCACATTCTGCAAAGACCGCGAACGACGCTGCCGTGCTTTGGAGAACCCAGGCAATTGCGCTAGCATGGAAGAAATACCTCAAGAATCGAAAGGCGCACTATGAAAATTTGCGTGTTCTGCTCCTCTTCCGACAACCTTGACGCGAAATATGCAGAAGCGGCGAGGGCCCTCGGCAAAACCATCGCCGCGCGCGGCCACGAGCTCGTGTTCGGGGGCTACGACAAGGGTCTTATGGGCGATGTCGCGAATGCCGCCGTCGCTGCAGGTGGGCACGTGTTCGGCGTAACCACTACGGGCCTTACCGCCAAGGGGCGCTCCATTGTCGAGGGCATCGAAAACGTGGAAGAGCCCGACCTTTCCACGCGCATCAAGCGCATGGTGCGCATGTCCGACGCCTTCGTCACGCTGCCGGGCGGCCTTGGCACGTTCGAGGAATTCTTCAGCGTGATGTCGCAAATCAAGGCTGGCGAGCTGAAGGCCACCTGCGCGCTGCTCGACGTCGACGGCTACTTCAAACCGCTCGTGGAAATGCTCGACCTTTCCTGCGAAACGGGCCTCAACTCCTGCGATTGGCGTGCGTTCTGCGATGTTTTCACTAGTCCCGACGACATTATCGATTGGCTCGAGAAATAATGGCTCGTCCTTCCTCGAACAAAGCATTCGAAGCGGTCCTCGCGCGCAAAGCCGCCATGCAAGCCGCACGATGCACAAACGTGAAGGGGCCTTCCGCAAAAGGCATTGGCCCAAACAAAGCCTGCGGGCACAAAGGCGGCATTCGCAGACAGGGCTCAAAGCGCGGATAGCACTGCCCGCGCCACCTTCAAGGGCGCGAATGCGTGGTGATTTCTTTACAACAAGACGCGCCATTGGCTTGCGGGCTGAAATGCGGGTAAACTAGTTTGTCCGAATTTTGGCCCGCGAATGCTAGGAGCCGCTATGCAAGAAAACACCGCAGCCGAAGACGCCCAGGCGTTCGGCACCTCGCCCGACGACCCCGTTTTCGCCGCCGAACAGGCGCATCTTTCCGAGGTATACGCCGAGTTGGAAAAGATGCGCGGCGAACTTGTGCGCAAAATGGAAGCCACGAGCGCCGCAGCCGCGCGCGATAAACTCGATTTGCTTTCCGAAATCTCGAACGACTTCACAAGCGATACCGAAACGAGCGAAACCTACGCGTCGTATGGCGCCGTGAACAGCGTCATCGATTCGTACAACGCGCAGCAGGAAGTGACCGCCGACAAATTGGCGCGCTGCCGCCTGCTTTTGCGACAGCCGTACTTCGCGAAAGTCGAGCTGCAATTCAAGCCCGGCCAGCCGCCCAAAGAACTCTATATTGGCGCCGCCGGCATTTCCGACGATAACTATAAACGCCTGGTCGTAGACTGGCGAAGCCCCGTTGCCGAGACCTACTACAACCAAAGCAACGGAGCCACGAGCTATGTGGCAAACGGACGAACCATTCATGTTGACCTCGCGTGCCGACGCCAGTTCGACATCGAAGCCGACGCGCTCCACGCCTACTTCGACACCACCGTCGCCATTCAGGACGCGCTTCTGCTCGAATCACTCTCGCACCAGCGCACCGCGCAAATGAAGGCCATCACCGCCACCATCCAGCGCGAGCAAAACGAAGTGGTGCGCCACGAAGACGTTCCCGCGCTTTTGGTGGCGGGCATCGCCGGCAGCGGCAAAACGAGCGTGCTTCTGCAGCGCATCGCATACCTGTTCTACCAAAACCGCACCGAGCTCGACCCGAGCGAAGTGTTCCTTATTACGCCGAACCCGATTTTCCGCACGTATATCGAAAACGTGCTGCCCGACATGGGAGAACGCAATCCCGAAACGCTCACGTGGGCGGAATTCGCGAGCCGCGTGATGCCGCTTGACAAGGCCGTCGAGAAAAAGAGCGTGCCCGTCGGCGCCCTGTGGCGCATCGACGAAGCCATTGCAAACCTCGAATTCGAAGACGATGACTTCCGCGAACTGCACCATGGCAACGTGAAACTTCTGGGCATCAACCAGATTCGCAAGGTGAATGCGAAGTACCGCAACGTGCCCGCCGGCCCACACCGAGCCACGCTCATGCGCGAAGATTTGGAAGACGCGCTCGAGGCGCGCGTAAAGCAGCTCGCATCGGGCTCCGCCGTGCTTGAAGAGCTTGAGGGCATGACGCTCAACGAGCAGCTTTCCCAGTTCGGCGAGCCTTACGCGCCCGTCGACGAAAAAGAAGCGCGCGATTTCGCGCTGCGCCTTCTGCAAGACCGCTACCAAGGAGCGTTTCGCGCCGTGCGCGACGACGCATGGCTGCGCATCGACCGCATTGGTATGCGCCTTTTGGGCGAAAAGAGCCTCTCGGCGCTTGAATGGCTCTATTTGAAGATGGCGATCACTGGATTGGGCGACGCCTATGCGAAATACGTGATGATTGACGAGGTGCAAGACTATTCGGCAGCACAGCTCGCCGTGCTCGCACGCTTCTTCCGTCGCGCGCATTTCATGCTCCTGGGCGACGAAAACCAGGCAATCAACCCCAACACGGCGTCGTTTGCCGAGGTGCGAGAAGTATTCACACGCCTGCGCGGCGGCATTTCAACCTGCAGCCTGCTTACGAGCTACCGCTCCTCGCCCGAAATTACTGAGATTTTCGCGGGGCTTTTGCCTGCCGAGCAGCGCGCGAAAATCTCGTCGGTGCAACGCGCAAGCGAACCCGTGCGCGTTGATTGCTACGACAACGACGACGAATACGCCGCTGCATTGCGCGAAGCCATTGCGCACGCGAAGGAAAACGACGGGCTTACGGCCATTGTGGTGCCATGGAAACACGAGGCCAAGCGCCTGCGCGCGTTCTTGGGCGATGCCGCCGATGGCTTGGTCGATATGGAAACAGCAGCCGAGCTGCCCACAAACGGCGCCATGATTATTACGCTGCAGCTGGCGAAGGGCTTGGAATTCGACCACGTAATCGTGCCCGATGCGAGCGCACGCGTGTTCCCCGCCGATGACCGCGTGGCGAAAAACCGCCTGTACACCACCGTTTCACGCGCGACCCGCTCGGTTCAGATTCTGTGCCGAGGGGAACTTACGCCGCTTTTGAAGAAGTAGGTTCGACTAACTCGCTCGGGAGGGCCCGGATGGGACGCGCCAAGACCACAGCTCGCTATCGCTCACTTCGTTCGCTTTGCGCTCGCTTGGCGGCGTTCAGCTTTAAGGCGAAGAACGTATTTGAACGCCGACGGTCTTGGCGCGCCTTAACCCGTTAAATGCTCCGAGCATTTAACGGGTTCTCGCAGGCAATAATTGGGACCGGAACGACCGCCTAGCCTCTTAGTGACGTTGGCCGATAGCACTACTCCAAGTACGCGCCGGTCTGCCTATTCCATAAGTTGGCGTATTCGCCACCGGCGGCGATAAGCTGCTCATGCGGGCCGTCTTCGGCGACCTTGCCCGAATCGAGCACGACGATGCGATCGAGACTTGCTACCGTTGAGAGGCGATGCGCCACCACGATGCACGTGCGCCCCTTCATAAGCGTGGCGAGAGCGTCTTGCACGAGCGCTTCGCTTTCAGAATCGAGCGCGCTCGTCGCTTCATCGAGCACGAGCACGGGACAGTCGGCCAGAATGGCACGCGCAATGGCGATGCGCTGGCGTTGGCCTCCCGACAACTTCACGCCGCGCTCACCAACCTGAGTATCGAACCCTTGCGGCAGACGCTCGATGAATTCCAACGCGTTCGCACGAGCGGCCGCCTCGCGAATCTCATCCATGCTGGCGCCTGGCTTGCCATACGCAATATTCTCGGCAACGCTGCGATGGAACAGCAGCGATTCCTGCGGCACATAGGCGATTTGGCGACGCAGCGATTGCTGCGTGCACTGCGCGATGTTTTGCCCGTCAAGAAGAATGCGCCCCTGTTGAATGTCTGACAGACGAAGCAAGAGCTTCGTGAGCGTAGTTTTGCCCGCGCCAGAAAGCCCAACGAGGCCAACACGCTGGCCCGCGGGAATATGCAGCTCGAAATCGTCGAACACCTGCGTTTTCGTATCGCCCTCGCCATAGGAAAAGCCAATGCCCTCGAAATCGATCGCGCCTTCGCGCACCTGCAAATCGGGCGCGCCAGCAGCATCGGCCACCAGGCGCGGCTCATCGAGCGTGGCCGTCATGCCGCTCGCATCGCCGAACGCGCGATTGAAACGCTGCAGGCCGTTGTTGATGAAATTGAACTGATTCGTGACCGTGTAGGTATAGGTGAACATCATCACAAGCGTGCCCGGCGTAATGCCGTACCACGCATTGCCGCCCGCGATGAACACGGCCACCACGCTCATGATGACCACGGTAATCGACGCCGTAATAATGCCGCGCGTGAGCGAGGCCCACATGCGCTTCGAATCGCGTGCAACCACTTCCCTGTTCGCCGCATCGAACAGCCCGCGCTCATAGTCTTCGCGCCCATACGTTTTCACGGCAAGGATATTCGACACCGAATCGGACAGCTCGCCCGACAACTGGTTTTGGGCGCTCGCCGCCCTCTCGTTGAGCGACAGAATGCGCTTGTACATGACATACGAAACCGTGGCATACACCGCGAGCAACGCCATAAGGATGGCCACATACACCGGCACGCGCGGCGCCAGAATGCCGCACGTGAAGATGACCGAGCAAATAACCGGCAGAAACGGGAACATGATGGTCTCGACGATTTGCTGGTAGGCGCTCATGAATTTCGACGTTTGGCTGACAAGCGTGCCGCCGAAGCGGTTGGAATGAAAGCTCATGGACTGGTTGCACAGCGCATCGAAGCTCATCGTGGCCAAATCGTACGCAGCCGCGATTTCCAATTTATAGAGCGTGTAGTCCTGAAATTTGCTTGCAGCCTGGCCGAAAACGTTAATCGCGATAAGAGCGACGATATAGGGCCCATAGGCGGAAAAGACCTCGTCGGGCCCCACGCCGCCCTCACTCACGCGGTCGACGACGAGGCTCATAACGTAGGGGTTGCCATACGAGAGCAACGCCACGAAAAGAAAGGTCGATACGATAAGCCCCCAAAACAGGCCTTTGTGCTTGCGCGTTACCTGCCAGTAGTAATGCAGCGTGCGGCGCGTGGTCGATTGTTTCATAGATTCCCCTTGGTGGCTTTACTGTTCGTCGATGAAGCCAACGCGGTAGTTTGCGAACACCACGCCATCGCCCATCTGCGTCGCATCGAGGTCGACATCGGCGCTTATGCTGAAGTCGCGATCGTCCGATTCGTCGCGGAATATCTGGCGCGCGTGCCACACATGGGCCGCCTCTTCGTCGGATTCATCAATGACAAGGTATTTCTTCGAACGAGCATCAGCATCGAGCACGATTTCGTCGTGCTGGGCGAAGTACTCGTCAAGCGCCGCCTGCCAAGCGCGCTCGCCAAAACCCCAATCGGCGTCCATCTCGCCCAAATCGGCCACGCGGCCAAGCGAAGCCAAACGCACGCGCGAGATGAGCGCGTTGCGCACGAGCACAGTGAGGCCACGCCTGTCGCGCACCACGGCGTCGGTTTGCGCCTCGGGCGGAGCCGCGTCAAGCGACGCGCCCGCATTGGCCCACTCGTCCACCAAGCTCGAATCAACCGAGCTCACCACGAGTCCAAGCCAGGCGATGATGTCTTTCATCTGCTCGTCGCGCTTATCGATGGGCACCGTGCGATCGAGCGCGCGGAAAGCCTCGGCCAAATAGCGAAGCAGAATACCCTCAAAACGTGCGATTCCCAAGCGCTGAATATAGCCCTTGAAGTCGCTCGCCGTTTCGAGCATGTCGCGCAGAACCGACTTGGGGCTTAACTCGAAGTCGCGAGCCCACGGCACCTTCTCGCAATACTGCGCGAAGGCGGAATTGAGCAAATCTTCGAGCGGCTTGGGATAGGTGACCTCGGCGATGCGCTCCACGCGCTCATCGTAATCGACGCCGTCCATCTTCATTTCGGCCATAGCCCTATCGCGCGCCTTGCGTTCCTGCGCGCGCAGCACCTGGCGCGGGTTTTCGAGCGTCGCTTCAACCATGGAAACCGCATCGAGCGCATAGGTTTCGCTTTCGGGATCAAGCAGCTCAAGCGCCGCGAGCAAGAACGGCGAAAGAGGCTGGTCAAGCGCGAAATCGTCGGGCAAATCCATCGTGAGCACGTATTCGGTGCCGCCATCTTCAGCCTCGCGACGCTCTACCACGTCAGCATCGATGAGAGTGGCGAACACTTCATCGGCACGCTGCGAGAGCTTGATTTTTTCCTCAGGCGTCTGCATGGAGTCGTCGATGAGCGCTTCGACGCGAGCACGTGCGTCGCCGCCCTGCTCCACCACGGAAAGCACCATGGAATGGGTGATGCGCAAACGCGGCGTGAGCTTTTCGGGCTGCGATTCAATAAGGTGGTCGAAGGTCTGCTCGTTCCAATTCACAAAGCCCTCGGGCGCTTTCTTCTTCTTGATACGGCGCAGCTTCTTCTCGTCGCCTGCGGCCTTCACCATGGCTTTGTAGTTCTCAATTTCATGCTCGGGCGCCTCGGCAAGCACGCGACCTTCGCTATCGAAACCCGAACGACCCGCGCGACCGGCGATTTGGTGGAACTCGCGCGAACGAAGGCGGCGCATTTTATAGCCGTCGAATTTCGTGAGCTGCGTGAAAACCACAGTATGGATGGGCACGTTAATGCCCACGCCCAGCGTGTCGGTGCCGCAAATTACCGGCAGAAGACCCTGCTGGGCGAGCTTTTCGACAAGCAGGCGATAGCGCGGCAGCATGCCCGCATGGTGCACGCCCACGCCGAAACCAAGCAGGCGCTTGAGCGTTTTGCCGAACGCGGTGGTAAACGCCGTGCCCTTCATGGCTTCCTTGACCGCCTCGCGTTGCGCCTTGGTGGCAACGCCATAGCTCGCAAGCGCGCTCGCTGTGGAAAGCGCCGCATCTTGGGAGAAATGTACCAAATACATGGGGCCCTCGCCAGCACGCAAAGCGAGCTCGACCGTGGCCTCGATCGGCGTTTTCACATATTCATAGGAAAGCGGCACGGGGCGCGGGGCGTTCATCACGCGGCTCACCGTGTTGCCCGTTTGGCGCTGCAGCGTGGCGGCGATTTCGCCAACATCGCCGAGCGTGGCGCTCATCAGCAAAAACTGCGTTTTCGGAAGCGTGAGCAGCGGCACCTGCCACGCCCAACCGCGATCGAAATCGCTGAAATAGTGGAATTCATCGGCCGCCACCGAATGCACTTGGGCATCGGCGCCCTCGCGAAGCGCGAGGTTCGCGAGAATCTCGGCCGTGCAGCAAATCACGGGCGCGTCGACGTTGATATGCACGTCGCCGGTGATCATGCCCACATTGTCGCGGCCGAGCAATTCGACCAAATTGAAGAATTTCTCGCTCACGAGCGCCTTGATGGGCGCCGTGTAATAAGAACGTTCACCAAAGCACATCGCCATGAAATGCATGCCGAGCGCCACGAGCGATTTGCCCGAACCCGTCGGCGTGCCCAGAATCACGTGGTCGCCCACCATGATGTCCATGAGGGCTTCCTCTTGGTGCGGCCACAGCTCAATGCCGCGCGACTCGCACCATTCCATGAACGCCATGAACGACTCTTCGGTAGAGGCGTCTTCGTCGTAAAGCTTATTGGCGATGCGGCCGAGCTCGCCATGGGCGGCGGCTGCGATTTCATCGGCCTCAACGACTTCGATAAGATCTTCAGGATGAGCGTCTGACATGGCGGGCCTTTCATTCGGCGAGTATTGAACCCATCGAGTGTACCACGCCCGCGCGCTTTCCCCTTTTTCTGCAAGAATACAGAAGGGCCGCTCTCGCGACCCTTCCCCAAAGCTCTTACACGCCAGGCCCTTTCGCTATTCCGCGTTTTTCAACGCGAGCGCAAGCGGCACTTTCTTAATATGGCGCACATGCAGAAGCGCCACCACAAGATAGGTTGCGAACCCCGTGGCGATGACCTCCAGAATGCATGTCAGAGGCACGTAGATTTCGATATTGCCGCTATAAGCAAGCAGCATCGCCTTGAATATCGCCGTAAGCGACACGATGATGAGCGGCTGGCATACGATGAGTGACGCCACAACGCACCAGGTAATCGAGCGCACGTAGAGCTTGCTCACTTCCCTATCGCGGTAGCCGAACACCTTCATGTAGCTGATGGAGCGCGCGCTGTGGTCGATGACCGACTTCGTAAGCAAATACATGAACACCAGGAAAATGAACACCGACATACCCACGAGCATTCCAATCATGTCGTCCATCATGCCCGTGAATTGCCCGCCAATGGCATCCATATCGGAAGGCGTAAGGTCGCTTGCCACATAGCGGGAATCGAGCGCAAGCGATTCGTCGGAAACGTAGCCGTTGAAGTAGTTCGCATCGTTGCCGAACATATCGTTGAAATCTGCCAGGCTCATATAAATGCTCATGGTCGACTTCGTGCCCCACGTGCCATCGCCGCCCGTAAACGTGAGCGTACGCGTCTCGTCCTCGTACTTGTCGTACAGCTCGACCTGCTCGCCTTCTTTGAAGCCAAACTTATCAACAAGGCCGCCACCGAATACCGCCTTGCCGCTTCCAAGGTCCATGTCGGTCCAGTAACGCGAGCCTTCCTGCACGCCATACACGGCAATGGTTTCCTCGCCATTGCCTTCGCCGCGATCGTATTGCAGCGAATACACGGCGAATTTCTCGGCCTGGGCGATTGCGTCGGCGCCGTTGTCGACCGTATTCACCGGATGCACGTTTTCGTCGTCAAGGTCGAGGTCGGACACCTTGTCGACCATATCGACCACCTCGTCGCGCGTCGCACCCAAATAGGCGGCAACGCCATCGAGCTCGCTATTGAGCGCGTCTTGCGACTTCGAGAATGCGTCCTGAGCATCTTGCGCCTTTTGCATGGCTTCAAGCGTCGGCTCGACCTGCAGCGCTTCCGCCGCTGCCTTCAAGGCATCGGCCTTTTCTTGCACATCGTCGGCGGCATCCTCGAGAGCCGAAAGCTTCGCGCCTTCCACACCCTGCAGCGTATCGGCGGCTTCCCACGCCTCGCGCTCGTCGCTGGTGCCCTCAAGCTCCAACGGCGCCTTCAACGAATACTGGTGCTGCGCAACAACGGCATTGTGCAGATTCTCGGCGTAGTGGCTCATCGTGGGAAGAATCGCAAGCGAGAACAGCAACAGCAGGCTCGCAAAGCCAATGCCCACGAACAGCGTGGCGAAGTTGCCCACATTGCGCAGGAACACGCGCAGGCGGAATCGCGCGGTGAAGCTCAGCCGCTCGGGCAGCGCGAACCCACGCTTCACGCCGCCCTTGCTCGTTTCGTGGCGAAGGAATTGAAGGGGCGTGTGACCCATTTTGCGGAGCAGGCCGACGAGCGCAACCAGAACCAAAACCGCCACAGGCACAACGGTGGTCTGGAAGAAAACGCCCCAACTCCAGGTCGCATAATACGGAGGCAGGCTGTATGACCCATAATACAAATTGCGCATAGGCTCGCTCATGAGCGTGAAGCCCACCGCATTGCCCACCGCGGCGGCGGTAATGCCCACGATACACGGCAGCGCGAGATAATGCGCCACCAGCTCGCGACGCCGATAGCCGCTCGCCAGAAGCGTGCCGATAATCGCGCCTTCTTCTTCAATCGTGCCCGACGTGAGCACGACGAACACGAATGCCATGATCACGATGATGATATACAGCAACGTCGTCCACATCGCCGAATCGCCCGACACGTCGTCTTTGGCATATCCAATGCCTTGGTTTGAGTCGACGTCGGTCAAATCGGTCACGTTTGCATGGGCGTCGGAAAGCGCGCTCACCATGTCTTTTTCGATATCGACGCGGTCGGCCACGGAAAGATCGCGGTCGACGAAGCGATATGAATAGGTATAGCTCGGCAGAAAACCCGTATTCTCGAGCGCCTTGAAGCCCTCGGACGACACTTCGGCCACGCCAAACGAAAGCGTATTCACCGTGAAATCGGAGTTGCTCTGGAAAAGAGCCTGGTTATCGGCCAGCGTCATAATGCCCACCACGCGGAACTCAACGCCGTTGAGCTTCACCGTGTCGCCTATGGCAATATCGTTGTTCGTCGCGAATACGCGATCGATGGCAACCTCGTCTGCCGCCTGGGGCTCGCCACCTTGCACATACGCGGCCAAATCGACCTGCGTGCGATGCTCGAATGTGCGCACCGTGCAGTTGCGAGTTTTATCGCCCTGCGTTTTCTCGAAGCTCGCATCGAAGGAATGGTTCTTGTACAGCTCAATGCCGCCAGAATCGGACGCAACATCGCGCACAGCATCGAGCTGCTCATCGGTTGCCTCGAACGCCGTGGTGAAGCGACCGTCTTCAATAACGTAGGTTTCGGGCATATCGTCAATGATGACCGAAATGGAATGGGCAGCGAGCAAGAAGCCTGAAGTAAGCGCGATGCTCACGGCCATGAGCAGAAATATACCGAGGTATCTTCCGATATTGTGGGCAAGTTCGCGCGGAAGCCGTTTGATCAGGGGGCTCATAGCGGCCTACCAAACAAGGTCTGCGGCGGCCATGGGGGCGGCATTCGTCTCGTTTTCGACGAGCACGCCGTCGCGAAGCCGCAAAACGCGGTTTGCCATGCGCGAGATGGCGTCGTTGTGGGTAACGATAACGATAGTGCAGCCAAAATCACGATTCACTTGCTCCATAAGGGCGAGAATTTCCTTCGACGTTTTATAGTCGAGCGCGCCTGTGGGCTCATCGCACAAAAGCAAACCAGGATTTTTCACGAGCGCGCGGCCGATGGCGCAACGCTGCTGCTGGCCGCCCGAAACCTGCCGAGGGAATTTCGCGCGATGATCATAGAGGCCCAATGACTTCAGAAGGTCGTCGATAGGGAGCGGGTTTTTCGAAAGATGCGCCGTGGCCTCAATATTCTCCCGAATCGTGAGGTCAGGCACCAAATTGTAGAATTGGAACACGAAGCCAAGCTCGCTTCGACGGTATTCGCCAAGCGCTTTCTTGCCGAGGTTCGTGATGGCGGTGCCGCCCACTTCGATAGTACCCCCATCGGCCGCCTCAAGGCCGCCGATAAGGTTCAAAAACGTTGATTTGCCCGAACCCGAAGGGCCGAGCAGCACGCAAATCTCGCCGCGCGCGATTTCCACATCGATGCCGCGCAGCACTTCCATACGCGCCGAGCCTTCGCCGTAGCCTTTCACAAGGCCGCGCGTTACCAAATAAGGCGCGCACGCATTCACATGCGAGGCGCCCTCGTCCAATATGCATGCCGCCGACGCGGCCGCGTTCGTAACTCCATGAGGCATAAAAGTACCTTCCTAACAGTTTCCCTTAGGTGACTTTTATACCACTGAGCCGTTTTGTTAGCAAATGGTTACTTATTGTTTACGAAACGCGGCCATGTTCCACTGAGTACGTCACATCGGCGATAGCGGCAGCGCTTGGGCGGTGGCTTACGAGCAGCACCGTTTTGCCCGCACGATTATCGGAAAGCGCGCGCAGCACCGCGGCCTCGTTGAGCGCGTCGAGATTGCTCGTAGGCTCATCGAGCAGCACGAACGGGGCATCGTGCAAAAACATGCGCGCAAGGCCCAATCGCTGGCGCTCGCCTCCCGAAAGGGCGTCGCCCAGCTCGCCCACCTGCGTATCGAGCCCCTCAGGAAGCCTGCGCACGAAATTGGCAATCGCCGCCTTTTCGCACGCCCCCATGATTTCGTCGTCGCTTGCGCCAGGCTTCGCGAACGCCAAATTATCGCGTACCGTGCCAGCAAACAGATGCGTGTCCTGCGTCATGAAGCCCTCAACACGACGAAGGCTTGCAGTGTTCACGCGGCGAACATCGTGGCCTGAAACTTCGATTGCGCCGCGGTCGACATCCCAAAAGCGCATGAAGAGTTTGAGCAAGGTCGATTTGCCCGAGCCCGAACGCCCCGCGATTTGCACGACCTGGCCAGACACCACACGCAAATCGACGTCGTCGAGCACCGTCGCATCGCCGTAAGAGAAATCGACATGGCTTGCCGCAACTCCCGCAAAGCCGTCGAGCTCGACACCGCCTTCGACCTCTTCGGTTTGGGGGCGTTCATCGAGCACGTCAAGCACGCGCGCGCCCGACGCGAGCGTCTGTTGCAGTGTCGAACCCAAATTCGCCACGGCGATAACCGGGCCGAACGACGACATAAGCGCCGCGCACGCCACCACGGCACATCCGAAATCGAGCATGCCGTAATTCACCAGGTGCATTGATGCAAGCAACATACCCATGTCGAGCGCAAGCACCACAGCGCCCGTTGCCGCCATGGCGATTGCCGCGCGGCCCTTCAGGCGCGCCTCGATGCGAATGAGGCCATTCATGCGACCCGCCAGCTCCTGCGCTCGGTCGACGGCGCGGCCGAACTGCAGCGTCTCACGCAAACCGCGCAAGCTATCGAGCACGAACGCGTTCATCGAGCCAATGGCATCGCGCATTTCGCGCCCGCCCGTGCCGCTCGCCTTCGACGAGGCCCACGGCACCACGACGCCCACGACTACGTACGAGAATGCGACGTATGCCGCCAAAAGAGGCGAAAGCGTGGCGACGAATGCCACCATACCGAGAGAAACGACGAGCGCGATGGCCGCAGGCGAAAGCGTGTGCGCATAGAAGACCTCGAGCAGCTCAACGTCGCTCGTGAGCAGCGAAACCAAATCGCCCTTATCGCGGCCTTCGAGCTTAGCAGGCGCGAGCGTGCGCATTTTGCCGAACACCCTATCGCGCACAAGCGCGAGAATCTTGAATGCAAGGTAGTGGTTGCACAGCTGCTCACCATAACGGAGCGGGCCGCGCAGCACGCCGCACACGGCAACCGCCACGCACGCCGCGCCTACGGGCATCACAGTCCATATGCCCGCAGCGTCGAGAAGGCCGTATGCCGCAAATACCGTAAGGAAAATAGCCGCGAGGAAACCAAGCACACCCAAAAGAATCGCAAGCGCCATAACGGGCAGAAGCGGACGGGTAAGGCCCACGAGCCTCGCCATGATGCTGAAGTTCGAACGGCTGCGCGGCGCGGAGGCTTCCGCCTTCGCGCGAATCGAACCCTCTTGCGAAAGCCCAGACTGCGCCTCGAGCCCAGAGGCATCAAACGAACGCGCGTCTTCTCGATCGCCCTCTTGCGCGAAAGCCTCCAGCTGAGATTGCTTTTCCCAAAGCTTCGCATACGCGCCGCCCCGCTCAAGCAGCTGACCGTGCGTGCCATGCTGCACGAGCTTTCCCTGTTCAAGAACGTAAATATCATCCGCATGCTCAAGCGCCGACAAACGATGCGAAATCATGATGACCGTGTGTCCACCCGCCAGCTCGCGAGCAGCTGAAATAATGGCCGCCTCGCTTTCGGCATCGATATTGCTCGTAGCCTCATCGAAGATGTAAATGGGAGCGTCATGCAGCAGGGCGCGCGCAAACGCCAAACGCTGACGCTGGCCGCCCGAGAGGTTCGCGCCCTCGGCCGCAATTGCCATATCAAGCCCGCCCGATTCGCGCACAAAGCCGGCGAGGCGGCACTTCTCAAGAGATGCCCACAGTTCTTCGTCGGATGCGTCGGGTTTGGCGAGCAGCAAATTCGAACGCAGCGTGCCTTTGAAGATGTAGCTTGAAAACGGAACCGTCGTAATGGTCTTGCGCAACGATTCGGCCGAGATATCGCGCAAGTCAATCCCGCCGATGGCGATATCGCCCTCATAACGGGCATTCGCGCCCGACAAGATGCCAGCGAGCGTCGATTTGCCCGAACCGCTTTCGCCCGTCACGCCAATGAAGCTGCCGCACGGCGCCGCAAAATCAACGCCCTCGAGCACCTGGCGCTGCCCATCGTAGGAATAGCCCACGCCGCGGCACGTGATATTCGCACTAAGCGGGTCGACCGCGCGCGTGCCGTCAACGGGAAGCGGGGCATCGATAATCGCATACATTTTCTCAGCAGCAGCCATGCCGTTCATGGCCGTATGGAAAAACGAGCCCAGGGTTCGCATAGGAATGAAGAATTCGCTCGACAGGAACACGATCGAGAACGCCGCAGCAAACGTCGCCGCGCCAGCCGAGAATTGCCACAACACCGCGATAATTCCCACCGCCGCGCCACCAAACGCGAACAGGTCCATAACCGTGATGGAGTTCAGCTGCATAGAGAGCAGGCGCATCGTCGCCTTACGAAAGCCTTCCGCGGCTTCGTTCATTTCCCGATGCTTTTGCCCATCGGCCGAATAGATTTTCAGCGTGGTAAGGCCTTGAATGGCCTCGAGGAACATGCTGCCCAAATCGGCGTAGCTGCCCCAATAATTACGCATGGTGCGGCGGGCGATCTTCTGCACGACCATGATGGACGCCGGAATAAACGGCACGCACGCGAGCAGCGCCACGGCGGCCGGAAGAGACAGCGGCGCGAGCGCTACAAACAACGTGATGGGGGCAAGCACGGCATAGAACAGCTGGGGCAAATATTGGCCGAAATAGCTCTCGAGCTGCTCGGTGCCTTCAACGCTCACCTGCACGGCGACGCTCGTCGCCACAGTCTCGTTGTAAGCCGGGCCAAGGACCACGAGTTTGTCGTAGACCTGCTGGCGAATGGCGCATTTCGCCTCGGCCGCCGCGCGCTGCCCCATGCGCTGGGCCGCCGTTTGGCACGCCATGCGCACGGCGATCGCCGCAACAGACGCGGCCATCACGCCAATTGCCATAGCAGCATCGGCCGCGCCCTCGAACGTAGCCTGCAAAAACAGGCCAATCACAACGAACAGCGCGATGTTGCACACAAGCGCCACCCACTGGAACAGCACGTTGGCCGCGATGTATTTAATGGCGCCGGGCACCATGGAAAGCAAGCGTTTATCGAACATATCTCCCCCGTTTTCGCACACGCGACGGCTTACAAGTTATACCTGGCTAATAGTAAACCATGGGCCACTTTTTAGGCGAACGAAATCGTCACGAACCAACGCTTGAAGCCGCATTCGCACCCCAAAATCCGTGCATATTCAAATAGCTCGCCAAAATTGGTAGGATTCAACACATCCGCCAGCCAAAACGCATCCGCGCCCGAAACGAGGAAGGCCATGAGAATAGCAGTCATCGAAGACGATCCGCAGCAAGCGCTCCTCCTTATGGAATTCATCGAGCAATTCTCGCGAGAGACCTCTATTCCCACGCGTTCGATCCATTTCGCCTGCGGCGACGACTTCCTGGCCGCTTTTTCGCCCGAATGGGATCTGGCGTTGCTCGATATCGAAATGCCCGGAACGAACGGGATGCAAACCGCCCGCCGCATACGCGAGCGTGACGAGGGCATGGTCATCATTTTTGTCACGCAAATCGCGCAATTTGCCATCGAGGGCTACGAAGTTGGCGCGCTCGACTATATTCTGAAGCCCGTGGACTACGCGCCGTTCGCCCTGAAGCTGCGCCGCGCGGCCCGAACGCTTGAAGCGCGTGACCAATACATCGTCGTCGCAAACCAAACCGGAAAAACTAGAGTGGCGCTACACGAAATCGTGTATATAGAAGTGCGCGACCATACTTTGGAATTCCATCTCACAGACAAAGTCATTCGCTCTACAAGCGGCGAATCGATATCGAAGCTTTCTGAAACGCTCGCGGCAAGCGGCTTCGCGCGGTGCCACCAAAAGTACCTCGTAAATACGCGCCATGTGAATGGCTATGGGAAATCAACCGTCAACGTGGCCAATGCCGATCTGCCGCTCAGCCGAACATTTGCAAAAAGCTTTATCGCGTCTCTGCTCGAAACGTGGAAGGGCTAGGAATGCTTGCCCATATCTTCGAAATTGGAACCATGCAATGCTGCTTGATAGCCATGTTTGCTTTCGTACGCCTGTTGCCGCACCGCGCCCATTTCGGCGCGCGCCTTGCGCTCGCGAGCACATGCGCGCTCGTATGCGTCGTGCCCATTTATGCCTACCAGGCCTCGACCATCTCGACACTCATTCGCAGCCCCATTGAAAACCGGGGCATCGACCTCGCCTTCTTGTCGGCCGCATCGATTGGCCACCTGCTGCTTTTTATCGCGGTAATTGCGGGATGCTACGCATTTACCTGCAAAGTGAGGCCCGCGCGGGCGTGTTATTGCGCGACGCTCACGTACCTCACCCAGGATTTCGCGTACACGCTCTTCACTGCCATACTGCCCTGGGCGTCGCATCGCGGATCGCGACCGCTCGTCGTAGAAACGCTGCCCATCGAGTTGCTTATCCTGGCGATATGCACGATCATTTTTTCGGTAAAAATTGCGCCCGCACTGTTCAAAGGCGCACAACGCGCACACGACTGCTACCGAGCGCTTGCGCTTATGCTGGGAGTTACGGCCATTGACAAAGCACTTGGAACCGTTATGTCGATGAGCCTCAGCGACCAAACCGTCGCGCTTTTCCGCATATCCACGCTCTACGATTTGCTGCTGTGCACAAGCGTGATCGCCGCACAAATGCTCCTATTTAAAAGCGACGCCGCACAACGCGAGCTTCGCCTGGAAGCCCAGCTTCGCGACCAACAAAACCAACGCTACCGACAATTCGTCGAATCCAGCAGTGCCATTCGCCAGAAAAGTCACGACTTAAAGCACATCGTGGGAGCGCTCGAAGCCGCAGGGCAGACCAGCGCTACCGAAATCGCCGAAATTAAGCAGAGCATCGCCGCCTTCGACGCCACCCAGGTCACCGGAAACGACACACTCGACGCCGTGCTCGCGCAACAGCTCGCCCGCTGCGACGAGCTTGGCGTAGCATGGACTTGCATGGCTGACGGCGCGGCACTCGGTGCCGTAGCCCCTATGGACATCTTCGTCATGGTTGGCAACGCCCTCGACAATGCCATAGAGGCGGCGTCGCAGGCGGAAGGCGACAAACGGTTCATCTCGATACGCATAAGGCGGCAAGCCGACATGGGGCTTATGCACATTGAAAACTATTGCACACGCACCCCGCAATTCAAAAACGGCATGCCACGCACCACGAAACGAGATGCTGAAAACCACGGGTTCGGCACAGCAAGCATTCGGTCCATTGCCGAAAAATACCACGGCGGCGCGCGATTCTCTATCGACAAAGACATTTTCTCACTCGACGTGCTTGTCCCCATGGATGAACGCCAAATGGCCTCGACAAAGCCCGTGTCAAAATAAAAACGCGGGCGAAGCGGTCAACTAGCTCATGTAGCCCACAAGCACGTATCGCGCATTCGTCGCATCGTTCGAGCAGGTTGACAGCGCGATGCAATGCGCTGCATCGCGCTCGACGGCATTGCGCGCGACGACGGAGCGCCCCGTGACGCGCTCGATGTATTCAGGAATTTCGCTTGAAGAAAGCCCCACGTCGTACACGCCGGAATCGTACGCATCGGCTTGCAGGAACGCGAAAAACAGTATCATGTGCCAAGTTCCGCCGTAGTACAGGCGAGCGCTGCGATGCCCCACGAAATACCCGACATCGGCATAACATTCCAAATCTCCAAACATAAGGCTCGATTCCATGTGATGTCCATACACCACGCTAAGCGCATCCGTGAAATCGGCCGAGTTGCGGCAATCGAGAAATATGCTGCCGGTGAGCGAAAATTCACCGCGCGCGTCCTTGTTCAGATACTCCTCGTTGGTTTTGCCCTGCACCACTGGGTAATCGATGCCCGTGCCGTCGATAGAAAGCCACCCGACGACATCGGGGTTTTGCGCGCGCAGTTCATCGAACGATTCCGTGCCGGCGCTCGTCGGTTTCCATGAAGCCCATACCTCGGAAGACGCGCCATTTTCAATTTGCACGCTATCCCAAATTGCGTACACGCCCACTCCAACGACGCAAATCGCCACAAGAAACACGACGCAATCGACAAGCGCATCGAGAAATCGCAAAACCGCGCGCATAGCGAACCCTTAGCGGCGCACCGAGCGCATCACCCTGCGTGCGCCCAACGCCAGAAGCGCGAACGCGCCCAACACGACGGCAATTGCGAACGGGGCGTTATTAACCAGCACGCCCGTCAGGGGGACATCGACCTGAGTATTGGTGAAGGCGACGCTGTTTGCGCCCTCGCCCACAAGGTTCGTGCCGGTTTCGGAGCTGCTCAGGCCTTCGTCATCGGCGGCGCTGCGCCCGGTTTCTTCAACGCCATTTTCGATGACCTTCACGCTGGGAGCATAACCGTCTTCGGCCGCGACCTCGGTCACAACATAACGCGTGCCCGCAGGAAGGTTGCTGAACTCGAGCGACTCGCCGTCGTGCAGCTGAAACGACGCAGCCTCGCCCGCCTTGCACGTTACGGACTTGTCGCCAATCCTTCCCTCGAATGTGTTATCACCCGAAGTGGTCGCTTTAGTAAAAGTTATCTCAAAATTGAAATCGCGCGTTTTGTCGGCCAGATCGCCCACCGTGGTTTTCGAAATAACCAGCGAGGCATTCTTCGTATACGTGTTATCGAAAGCAATTTCGGAAGCCTTCGATTTGTCGTTGTTTTGCGCCGTCACGTTTTTAATAAACAGCGAGCCATCAGTCGCATTCGCGACATAGACACGCACGGCATACGTGTTCGTCGCATACGTCATGCCAGCGACGCTACCACTGGTTTCTGCCACGGTGTACTCATACACGCCAGCATGCGGGAACGCTTCGAAGCTCACCGTGGCGTTTTTCGATATGACATAGATGTTGCCATCTTTCAAATCGCCCACATTGTCGTTCCTGTTGAACTCGATAGACCCGACGCTCGCCTTAGGAGCATCTGCGGTTACGGCCTCAATCGTGAACTCCACCGTAGCTTCAGGTACCGCAATGCCCTCGGCAAGCGTGAGCCGTTTCACGACGCTCAGGCTTAAGGGGCTCTCCTGCGTACCCTGACCACCCACCGATGGCGCAGTCGCTTCGTCGGCAAACGCGGGCAGCGCACCGCCCAACGCGAGCATCGCAGCGAAGGCTGCAGCGGCTACATGCTTCTTCAACATAATCAAATTCCCTTCTTTGTATTTCGCCAATACCAGTAATTTGCACAGCGGACTAGAAACCGCGAAGCCTCATAAGTCCCACAACGATGCCTTCTATTTCGTCGGCGCACACGGGCCCAAACTCACGGCTGTCACTCGCATGCATGCGCCCATCGCCAAGCACGTAGTACTCGTTTTCGCCCAAGGCTATTTCGCCTTGGGCGGCATATGCAGGCAGCAGCGTTTCCTCGACTACCTGGGGTTCTTGCTGCAGGTAGCCGTTCACCTTCACACCCTGCTCGCAAATCTCGACAACATCACCCGGGCACGCGGCGATGCGTAGGGGCTCGACGGCGCGACCCGGCGCGTTTACCACAACTACGTCGCCGCGCTCGTAATCGCCCTGCAGTCGATAGAACACCGCCACATCACCGTCGTGCACGGCGGGGCTCATGCCCGCACCGTCGCATCTCTCGATTCCGAATACCCAGGTTAAAAGCGCCCATGCCACCAGCAAAAACACCGTGATTTTCAATGCAAATACCCCGACCGAACGCAATATTTGAGCTCGATTCGCATCGCAGCCTTGCGATCGCACGCCCATAGCTGGCCTGGTCATCGCGCGCCACCGCCTAGCACAACAAGCCCACGCGCGACCGCGAACGCCAACCCCAGGCCAATCGCCACCACGGCAACGACGGCCACAGCAAAAGAGTTCATTCCCGTGTCGGGCACCGACGCGCCGAGATAGACTCCAAAATCGTGATACGGCGAGTTAAACTGCACCGTAGCCATGTCTTCGGCGCGGGGCATGTCTATGCCTACGATTGACGCACGTACAAGCGCATAAGGAGATACGCCTGAATACAAAGCGGCTGCATCCGAATCCAACGTGTCGTCGCTTCCCTCATCGACGGGCGAGGCCGTATAGCCAAACAGCGAGAACGTTCCGTCATCAAACAGCACTGCGAATGTACCGGCGGGAAGCCCCGTGAATTTGTAACGCCCGTCGGAATAGTCCGTCCTTTCATCCGTAGCTACGTTCAATTGCCGACCCGATTCCGCAATCGCCGGAGACCCATCGACCGTATATGGCTCGTAATCGTCGATATTCGATGCGTCGCCGCCAGCCTTCAGCACCAAAAGATGCGCCGCCACGCCGTTGATTTTCGCCTCGTCGGCCTGACGCACCCCATCTTCATTTGCATCGCACCACACCACGCCCTCAAGCGAGCGCGATACCATGCTCACGCTGGCGTCGCTTTCCAAATCGCCGCGCGTAAGATGATTCACTACGTGATCGCCGGGCTGGGAATTGGGGGCGCCCATTGTCACGCGCACCTTGAGCGTCGAATTCGCGGGAATGGTGCCCACAGCCGCAATCGATACCGGTTTCGCACTGCCCGGCATATCGACGATGCCGTCGCTCCCAACGCTCAGCTTGAACCAATCGCACGCCTGAAACGCCGCGGTGTCCAGAGAGAGACTCGGCATATCGCGCAGGCCCTCGTTTTCCGTGCAATACAACGTCACATCGCTGAACTGCGCACCGTTAAGCACCTCTATGCGTTTAACCGACACATCGCCGTGAACGCTCGTCGTGCGCGGGTCGCCGTTGTAGGGCAGGTTATCCACGGCCACAATGTCCAAAGGGTTCGCCGCATTGTTTCCCACATTCAGCACGAAGCTCATGTCGCTGCCCGCCTCGACAAGAGGCGTTTCAGCCACCTTCACCAGACTTACCGCATTGTTTTTGCTCACCTGAATGCTTATCTCGGCCATGTTGCCTGCAGCCGCAGTGAAATCGTGGCGCTGCTCGGCCGATCCCCACACTTTCGCGCTGTTGAGCAGCTGGTCGTTGTTGCGCGCGTCAGTGTCTTCGATGCCGGGCGTTCCGATGGAGCACGAGTAGTGCACGACCGGCACCAACGTCGTCTCTTCCGATCCAACGCGCACGTCGTCGATAACCCAAGAAAGCGTCGTAGTCCCATCGTCGTTTTTCGCAACGGAGGGCTCGAAGGCCACGCCACCTTCGACATCGCCCCGCTTGCCCTCGCCCGTTTGCGAATACGTTCCACCAAGCACGGCAGAACCGGGAACGTAAGACAAGCCAGCCGCAAGCGTGTCTTCGATGTTCACCTTCGTAGAAAATGAGGTATCGGCTGTCGTCGATTCGCCAGCATTTCGATTGATTTGCGCGCTCAGCGCGTAGTCGGCAATGCGTTGGTTTGCGTCCAGGTCGTAAGAAAGCTTCGTCGCCCCTGCGGCGGTTCGCTGCTCGACGGTTTTCGCGATAGTCGTGAAATATGCGACCACCAGGCATGAATCGCCGTTTGACACGCCCGCCGAGCCATCCACATACCCACTTGCATCATAGACCGCTTTCATATAATTCTTAAGGCCATTGTTGTGCGCGGCGTCGTTGGTCCAAAACGAATCGGGGTAATTGGCATACGTTAGCGAACTCGCAGCATTTTCCCTAGTAGGAAATACACTGCTTTGGGCATACGCCTTATAGTCGTCATCGGTAAGCGCTTGTGCGTCAAGGTTAAGCTCCCGAGCCGCTATTTCGGTGACGTCGCCCTTGCTCCATGCCTTCGCGCTATGCGTAACCATGTACACCGCATCGGCCTGCGCCGTTTGCGCCACATGACCCTGAATGCCTATGTAGCAATTCGTCGACTGCGGCGATGCAATGCCTCGCGCCTCCCACAGCACCGCGCAGCACACGTACCCCTGCGCGCGAAGCTCGTCAAGCGTCCCGAAGAACACCAGGTTATCGGCCGTGGCGTTCACCATTTCCTCGTCGTAGCCTTCTTCAGCAGGGCCGAGGCCTTTATGGTCCCAGCCGGTTTTATCGGGCTTTGCCCCATAAAGGAACTTTCGTTCCATGTTCTCCAAGCCCGCGCTGGAACCTTCGCTCACGCTCTCTATTTCGAAAAAGGCATCGTCGAATTTCATAAGGTCGTCGTAAGCGACTGCGGTATAGCGCCCCTCGGCAGTATTGTGTTTCAAAAGCTCTTGAATGTTGAGCGAGCCGCCTGCCGCAATCCAGTCTTTGCCGTTCTCGAAGCAGCCATCGGTCAGAGACGTGCCGTATTCGATTTTCCCGTACTGCTGATAGGTAATGCCCTGGTCAATGCTGCCAGGCTTTTCGAGCGGCATGCTCCGCGCCAAGAAGTCATCTGTCACATTCGCCTGATTGGTGTTGTCTCCAACCCTATCAAGCGCCTGGCCGCTTTCGCCCGTCGCACGCAGATTCACGGCACTCGCAGTAAAGGTGAAGCCACCCGTTCCATATTTATCGACGACGTATTCACCAGCCTCGTTGTAGAACGGCTGCACAACCCACAACTCGCCCGCCGAGAAGCATGCCGTCTGCACCTCCCAGTAATTCGCTACACTCATGGGATTGTAATAGGTACAAATCGAGGCATTCACACCGGCATCGCCATACGGCGGCAGCTGACTCGTGGAAAAGTCATAGCCCGACACCGTTATGCTTACCTTGCTTCCGTTTTGATCGCCAGACCACATACCGCCATTCATGCAACTAGCGTAATCAACGCCCTGGTTTGAAGGAGCACCGCCAACGGCGAATTTATACGTGCCGGCAATCTCGCGGCCATCTTGCTGCGAATTGCTTTTCACATTCGCGTCGAGACTCCATACCTTCGGAGCGAATTCCGTTGTGGCACCATGTTCGGTGCCGTCCTCTTCGCGATATACCGACGATAAGTCGACGTCGAAGGTAATGGAGTCACCGTTCGGCAATTCGCAGCCACGCAGACCGTATTCGGGCGCCTTGCCCACAACCTGCAACGCTATGCCCAGAACATCGGCGCGGCCATAAAGCGAACCAGCATTTTTGCTCAGTGCCTTTTCATTGCCTGTCGAGAAATCGAACGCGTCAATATACTGCGCGCGGGTATCGCACGTCTTCAGCTGAACATTGAAGCGGGGCGCTGTCGTAACCGTTATTGCGGGCGTTTCAACGGTCTTGGGCTCCACTACGCCATGCTGCTCGCATGCAGCCGAGTCGCGCGCAAGGCCGTTTTCCGCAACATTGTTTCCCTCGAGCCAAAATGTGAATATCGGCTGCACCCGCTGGCCGTTGGTCATGGCCAGCACGCGAATGGCAACGTTGAGTTCTTGATAGCTGTTGCCAATGGCCGACGGGTTATCTTCGTTGGGCTCCCACAAATAGCTTCCGCTTAAAACCTGGTAGGTAGTGCCGTTCACGGTTTTCTCAGACAGCTCGTACGTTGCATTCTTTTTCGCGGCAAGCCAGCCCATTGAACCCGTCTCGAACTGCACCTGGCTTTTCGAACCTTCCAAAACGAATTCGAAATGCAGCGTCCCCGTTTTATAGGCCACGCAAGGTGCGTCGTTATACACCGAGCTTTTGAAATACGTGGTGTAGTTCACGATATCGAAGCTACGCACCACGTTGTCGACCGAGGTGCTGTCGCAGCCTGGGTTGGTTGAATTGTCGTCCCACGGCGCCGTGCCCGTCGATATCGCTTTGCAGGATTCAGTGCGATCGTCGTTCACGAGCCCAACATCGGATATGAAGGCATAATCGCCATCGAGCACTTCGCCAATATTTGAAAACACAACGCTCGGCTGGCCGACAGCGGAATTTGCGTACGCGGAATGCGTAACGAAACCGGCCACGCATGCCACGGTGACAATCGCCACCGCGGCAAATCTCAATCGCGTGCCTTGTGAAATCATCGTTTTCATACCCCCTTGCCAGAAATTGTCAGAAGTATAGAAACGAACGCGCGACACGCGCGCGGCCTAGAGCATTCTTGGAGGCTTTCGCACACGCCGCTTCGCAACTCACCGCCTTCATTTCGCAACTCGCATAAGTCACCAAAAAACAAGCAGGCCGCTGCGCAACGCAGCGGCCCTGAATAAATCCGATTAACAAGCTTTCGTTCTACTTCACATGTACGATGCTAAACACTTCGGCATCGGTCGCCTTCGCAATGGCCCCACAGGGGTCCAAGAAGTCGAGCTCCATGAGGAATCCCATGCCCGCAAGCTTCGCGCCGAATTGCTCAATGAGATGAGCCTGCGCAACAGCCGTGCCGCCCGTGGCAACCAGGTCGTCGACGATGAGCACCACGTCGTTTTCGTCAAGCGCGTCGGTATGAATTTCGAGGCTGTCGGTTCCGTACTCGAGCTCGTAGCTCTCGCTGCGCACCTCGCGCGGCAACTTGCCGGGCTTGCGGGCGGGCACGAAGCCAGCGCCCAGGCCGTACGCAACGGGGGCGCCAATCATGAAACCGCGGGCCTCGGCGCCCACAACCTTGGTAATGCCCGCATCTTTGAAATGGTCGGCGATGGCATCGATGGTTGCTTTGAAGCCTTCAGGCTCCCTCAAAAGCGTGGTGATGTCCTTGAAGATAACGCCCGGCTCGGGATAATCGGGAATGTCGGTGATATGGCCTTCGAAATCGTAAGCAGCCATGGATGCCCTTTCTCACACGGAATATGCAACTGTGCCATTGTAGCGCTCGGCACCGTCGATTGCTTCATCGATGAAGTTTTGATTGAAAGCGAGCCGCGAGCAGCGCGCGGGCGTTCAGAAAACGTCAGCCGTGCTGGAAGTATTCGGGCACATCGTCGCGTTCCATGGAATGCGTCGCGTAGACCTCTTCGTCTTGCCACAAAACCACCGCCTGCGACGGCTTCACGCCAGCGGTCCGCGCGGCTTCGCGCGTTGCATTCAGGTCGATGACACGCTGATTGGACGACCCGCGGAAGCGCAGCGTAATATCGTGCAGGTCGTTTTCGAAAGGCCCGTCGACCAACACGTCAATGCAATCAAGCACGCGGTCGGTGAACTCGGTGAAATGAGGGCCGCCAGGCTCAAGCTCGTCGAGCGTATCGCCCGTAAAGCACCAAATGGCCTTGTTCGGAACCTCGCGCTTCACGCGCTCGACGAATTCGACCAAGCCTTCCTGGTTTTCGGGTTCCATGGGCTCGCCACCCAGAATCGTAAGGCCATCGCAAAATGTCGCGCCCAAGCTTTCGATTACCTTAGCCTGCACCGCTTCGTCAAATGGCTCGCCCGCGTCAAAACGCCAAGCCTCGCCATTGAAGCAATACGGGCAATGCCTGCGGCAACCCGATACAAACAGCGACGTGCGAACGCCTTCGCCGTTGGCGATATCGAAATATTTGATGGCAGAGTAGTTCATGAAACCCCCTCGCGCGATGGCGCGCGGTCGTGCGATTCCGATAGATTCCGCACGAGCCGAACAGCACATAATGTGTTGTTCGCGCGAGCCAGGACTTGACCGAAGCGGAAGCGCATGAGCGCGCGCCATCGCACCCAACCGTTTCCTTCTCCATACCTTAACAAAGGACATTCGATACGAACCAGAAAACCGACAGACGGCCATACTCGAACTGTGACGTACATATGCGCAAGTATTCACATATCTCCAGGTCAGACACATTTTCGCCACATTTGCAAGTTGTATGCGACTAACCTGGCACTGCTCGCATACAATAAAGGCGCTCTTTGCACTGCATTGCCCATCGCGCAGCGACGAGGCGAGCTCAACAGCGCAAACTGATCAGGCCGTGGCACATCGCCATGGGGCCGGGCCATATTTGGCAGCAGACGCACACGCGCCTGCGGGACAGTAGCTGACCCGCAGGCGCGTTTTCTTTTCCCTCGAAACGAAAACGAACCCCGAAGAGCAACGATACGTTCTCAACCAGGAGGTTCATCATGACGCAAGCAACGCAATCCGATTCGTCGCGGCAGCCGAGCATCAACAAAACGGCCATCACAAAACAGGTCGCCGCAGTTGGCGTAGGCGGAAACGTGGCGCTTTCGGCGATCAAGCTCGTTGCAGGCATCTTGGGCAATTCCACCGCCATGATCAGCGACGCCATTCATTCACTTTCCGATGTATTCGCCACCGCCATCGCCTTCATCGGCGTGCGCCTCGCCGAGCGCGATGCCGACGCAACCCACCCCTATGGCCATGAACGCTTCGAATGCGTCGCATCGCTCATGCTCGGCCTCATTCTGGCCGGCACGGGCCTTGCCATCGGATACACGAGCCTCGAAGCCATCGCCACGAAATCGTACGCTTCCGCTGGTGCGCCGACGGCTATCGCGCTCGGGGCGGCCGTTTTATCTATTGCGACCAAGGAAGGCATGTTCTGGTATACGCGCTATTGGGCCCGCGCGCTCAATTCAAGCGCGTTCATGGCAGACGCATGGCACCACCGCTCCGATGCGATTTCATCGGTCGGCGCGCTTTTGGGCATCGGCGCGAGCATGTTGGGCTTTGCGGCGGGCGACGCAATTGCGAGCCTGGTGATTTGCCTCATTATTTTAAAGGTTGCCTTTGACGTGGTGAAAGACGCCCTAAGCAACATGACCGATACGCCATGCGATCGCGAATTCGAGCGCGAAATCGGAGATTGCATCGAAGAAGTTCCGGGCGTGGTGCGCATCGATGCGCTGCGCACGCGCAAGTTCGGCAATCGCGTGTATGTCGATGCCGAGATTGCCGTCGATGGTCAGCTCAAGCTCATTGAGGCCCATGAAATCGCGGAAGCCGCGCACGACGCCGTTGAGGCAAACTTCGAAGAAGTGAAGCACATCATGATTCACGAAAACCCAGCATAGTCGGCGCCGAAGGTTCGAAGCCGGTTGGATCCCCTGCGGCCGATCGGCCTTCGCCTTTCCATTTCCCGCAACGCAAAAAGGGCCAGCCTCGAGGCTGGCCCTTCGTTTATTCAAGCAATGGCTCGTTACAGATGAAGCACGCGATCGCGAATTTCTTCAGTGCGACCCTGATTCCAGAACTGGGTTCCGATGTAGCCGCAGGTACGACGCGCGACATTGAGCTTTTCCTGGTCGCGGTTGCCGCAGTGCGGGCACTCCCATACGAGCTTGCCGTCATCTTCGACGATCTTGATCTCGCCGTCGTAGCCGCACACCTGACAGTAATCGCTCTTGGTGTTCAGCTCGGCATACATGATGTTGTCGTAGATGTACTGCATCACGCGAATGACGGCCTTCAGGTTGTCCTGCATATTGGGCACCTCGACGTAGCTGATAGCTCCGCCAGGGCTCAAGCGCTGGAATTGGCTCTCAAACTTCAGCTTGTCGAACGCATCGATTTCCTCGGACACATGCACGTGATAGCTGTTCGTGATGTAGCCCTTGTCGGTAATGCCCTCGATAATGCCGAAGCGGCGCTGCAGGCACTTCGCGAACTTGTACGTCGTGGATTCGAGCGGCGTGCCATACAACGAGAAGTCGATGTTGCTCGCTTCCTTCCACTCGGCGCACTTGTCGTTCATGTGCTGCATAACCTCGAGCGCGAAAGGCGTGCCTTCCGAATCGGTGTGGCTGTGGCCGGTCATGTACTTCACGCATTCATACAAGCCCGCGTATCCCAGCGAAATGGTGGAATAGCCTCCGTAGAGCAGCTTGTCGATGGGCTCGCCCTTGGGCAGGCGCGCCAATGCGCCGTACTGCCACAGAATAGGCGCCGCGTCGGAAAGCGTGCCCTTCAAGCGGTTGTGGCGGCACATAAGGGCTTCGTGGCACAGCTCCAGGCGCTCATCGAAGATTTCCCAGAACTTCTTCTCGTCGCCCTGCGAGGAACACGCGACATCGACCAGGTTGATGGTAACGACGCCCTGGTTGAAGCGGCCGTAGTACTTCGGCTTGCCCGGTTCGTAGTTGCCCGCGTTGGCCACATTGTCGTAGCCGTTGCCCGAGCGGTCGGGGGTAAGGAAGCTACGGCAGCCCATGCAGGTGTAGCAATCGCCGTTGCCCTCGGTCTCGCCCTTGGAAAGCTTCAGCTCGCGCATCTTCTTTTCAGAGATATAGTCGGGCACCATGCGCTTGGCGGTGCATTTCGCGGCCAGCTGCGTAAGGTAGAAATACGGGGCATCTTCGGTGATGTTGTCTTCCTCGAGCACGTAAATGAGCTTCGGGAACGCCGGAGTAATCCAGACGCCTTCCTCGTTTTTCACACCCTCGTAACGCTGGCGGAGCACTTCTTCGACGATCATGGACAAGTCGCGCTTCTCTTCAGGAGTGCGGGCCTCGTTGAGATACATGAACACCGTGACGAACGGCGCCTGGCCGTTGGTGGTCATGAGCGTGACGACCTGGTACTGGATGGTTTGCACGCCGCGGCGGATTTCATCGCGCAGGCGAGCCTCGACCACTTCGTTGATTTTCTCGGACGTGGTTTCCAGGCCCAGCGTATTGATTTCGTCAAGCACCTGACGACGAATCTTCTGGCGGCTTACTTCGACGAACGGCGCAAGGTGCGTAAGCGAGATGGACTGGCCGCCATACTGGCAGCTCGCCACCTGAGCGATAATCTGAGTGGCGATGTTGCAAGCCGTAGAGAAGCTATGCGGGCGCTCGATGAGCGTGCCGGAAATCACGGTGCCGTTCTGCAGCATGTCTTCCAGGTTCACAAGGTCGCAATTGTGCATATGCTGCGCGAAGTAATCGGAGTCGTGGAAGTGGATGATGCCCTCGTTATGGGCGGCCACAACCTCGGCCGGCAGCAGAAGGCGCATGGTGATGTCTTTGGAAACCTCGCCCGCCATATAGTCGCGCTGCACGGAATTCACCGTGGGGTTCTTGTTCGAATTCTCCTGCTTCACTTCTTCGTTGTTGCATTCGATGAGCGACAAGATTTTGTCGTCGGTGGTGTTCGACGTGCGCTTGAGCGTTTGGAGGTAGCGATAGATGATGTACTTGCGCGCAACCTCGAAACGACCCAGGGCCATAATCTGGTTCTCGACCATGTCCTGGATTTCCTCGACCGACACGGTATGGCCAGCGCGGCCGCACAGCCATTCAACGCTGTGGGCGGCAAGCGCGATTTGATCTTCGGTAAGACGCTCGTGAGGCGCGGCGTCGTTGTTGGCCGCGGTGATCGCGTTCACGATCTTTTGGATGTCGAACGTTACTTCCGAGCCGCTGCGCTTGATGATTTTCATCGCATTCCCCAATCAATTCGTCGCCATGTGCCACTTTTGTCAAATCGCGCATTCAGATGCCCCATATGCGCGCATCATCGGAGCCTTGCGCCCCGCCCATAAGACAACACCACCTGGGTTTCCCTTTGCGAAAACCCAGGTTTCGATGCCTTTATGATAGCTCAAACAGACCACAATATCTTGTGATTGTTATTTGAATACTGCACAGTATCGTGTTTATGCAGGTCGGCTCGAATGAAACCGTTCGCAGACGAAAAAACATGCTCGAATTCGGCGATTGACCTTGCAATCGCACCGCTAACGTGCCTAGGAACCCAAGCCGAAAGCCCATCCGAAACAAAGCCGCAGGTAGGTTCGCATATGGCCGAAAACGCGGGCGCGTTCCACAACGGCGCGGATGTGAACGCTTGCGATTCCACGGAACAGGGTCCCCATCGAAAACCCAAAAGAACGCTTCGCACAGCGCGCGAATTCAAGGCTTTCGCCTTCCCATGCACAAGATATTGATGTCGCTCGCTACGCACGCACTTTCCGCAATGCGTCGCAGGCGGCATGCGCGCCCAGCACAGCCTTGGACGTGTGCGCTGCGACAAGATGTTGACTTTCCGTTGCCGCCGAGTGTTCACCGAGCGCGCTTCGTGCGGTATAGTTCATCTATGAAATAATCAGTTGCACGCACGAACTAATGCAGCGAAAGAGGAATCATGGTTCGCCCAAAATTCGACTCAACATTCTTTGTGGCATTCAAGCTTACCCACGAGGCGCTCGATGCCGCACTGAAAAAAGCGAGTGACCTCAATATCACGCAGTATCGAGTGCTCGTGAAACTGCTCACGGCAGGTTCTGCCGGCTTGCCGCAAAAAGACGTGAGCGCCTTGCTCGACTTGAAGCCCAACGTGGTTACCCAAGCCATCAATACGCTCGAAGAGCGCGGCCTCGCTGTGCGCGTAAACGGAGCGACCGACAAGCGCTTTCGCCGTGGACGCGCCACTTCGGCCGGAGGCGAGCATGTGGAACGCGTAAATGCGGCCATTATTGAAGAGCTCTACGACCTGTTCCCCACCGACGATGCCGCGTGGCGCAAGATTCTGGAAGCATCCATTGCAGCAGGCGCCGACATCGATCCGCCGCTTTCCCCCGAATTCACCGCAAAATACCCGGCGTCGCGCACGCTGGTTTCAATCGAGCTCGTGCGCCTCGCTATCGAACGCGGCCTGAAAGAGACCTGCGGGGCGCCGTTTTCCGACTGCCTCGTGATGATGCGACTCGGCGAAGCGACGCGACCCTTGCGCGTCAACGACATTGGGGAATCGCTCGAAATGCCCACGGCAAACGTGACTCGCGCCGTCGATCGCCTTACGCAACGCGGCTGGGTGCGCCGCATGGGAAGTGACCGCGACCGCAAAGCCGTTTTCGTCGTTCCCACCGAAGATGGCGAATTCCAGGAACGCATTATTAGCGAAAAGTCGAACGAGCTCGCAGAGGCGCTTCTTTGGAGCAAGCTCACGCCGGCCGACCAGGAAGCGATCGGCGATGTGGGATCGGTAGTCATCGAGGGCCTGCGTCGACGCCGCGCCGAAGAGCGCAACGTGGGCTTCGCCGATTTGCGTCCGATCGAATAGGCCGAAGGAAGGGACTCAGCTGAAAGGCTGCGTCCAGCAGAATCCTTGCAGGCGCGCCGGCGAGGCTGGTTGAAAAGCTTTCGAGTTTGGTCCCAATTTGGTGCACATTTGGCGCACGTTTTGGTACACAAACAAAAAAGGTCAGAGCGTACAAGGCTCTGACCTGGCGTTTTAATGGAGCGGGTGACGGGAATCGAACCCGCGTTAGAAGCTTGGAAGGCTTCAGTTCTACCATTGAACCACACCCGCGTATGGTCGGGACGACAGGATTCGAACCTGCGACATCCTGCTCCCAAAGCAGGCGCGCTACCAAACTGCGCCACGTCCCGTCGACCGTTCAGCTTGGCTATTATAACAAAGCGAGGCGTATGTTCAAGAAAATTTCGTTTAATTCGAAAGCGCCTGAATTGCCGCCGTAAGTTCACAAACTTCATGGATGGTCGCAGTTGGGCCTTCGGCCACAAGGTCTCCCTCGGAGAACATGCCCCACGTTACCGCGAGAGTCTTGCACCCGGCAGCATTGCCCGCGGCAATATCGAACGGCGAATCGCCCACATAGACGCATTCCTCGGGCTGCGCGCCCATGCACTCGCAGCCCAGCAGAATCGGTGCTGGGTCGGGCTTGTGCTTCGCGCAGTCATCAGCGCCCACGAGGCATTCCAAATACGGAGCCGCTTGCACAACTTGAAGCCCACGCCACGCAAGCGCGTGCATCTTTGAAGTCACCACGCCCATTTTGAAGCCGACCGCGCGAAGGGATGCCAATTCATCGACAATACCCGGAAATGCGCGTATAAGCTGGTCGTGCGTCGCTTCATTATGGGATCGGTACGCTTTCAACAAGCACTGCCGCTCTTCGTCGTTGTGGGCGAAATCGAGCATTTGCGTTGCGAGCGGCTGACCCACCTTCGCCATGTATTCCGCCTCGGAAAACTGTCTCCCCAGCACTTCTTGGGTCGCATGCTTGAAGCTTTCCAAAATCATATGGTAGGTATCGACAAGCGTGCCATCGTTGTCGAACAAAATCGTCGTTAACGCCACTGCAAATTCTTCCTTATCGTGTTTCTTCTTATCCAGTTCGACAGCGCTTCGTCGCCATGTAAGCCGCACGAATCGGCGCGATGCCGTATGATTGCACCACCATATACGAACCATTGCCGCCGCGCGCGTGCGCGGCGAGCTTTCCGCGATAGGAGCATGACATGAGGGCTTTGGTGCAACGCGTCACGCGCGCGAGCGTGACGGTCGAAGGCGAAACGATTGGCGCCATCAATGACGGGTTCTTGATTCTGCTCGGCGTCGGACACGAAGACACCGAGGCGCAAGCCGACAAGCTGTGGAGCAAGATCTCGAAAATGCGCATTTTCGAGGACGAGAACGGCAAGACCAACCTGAGCCTTGCAGATGTGCGCGGCGAAGTACTCGTAGTGAGCCAATTCACGCTTTACGCCAACTGCAAGCGCGGCAACCGCCCGTCGTTTACCGACGCAGGCGCACCCGACGAGGCAAATCGCCTTTACGAGTATTTCGCAAGCCTCGTCGCGCGCGATTTGGGCCACGTGGAAACGGGATCGTTCGGCGCGATGATGCAGGTCGAGCTCATCAATGACGGTCCATTCACCATTTGGCTCGATACCGATACGCTGTAAAGCAAAAGATTGTTCGCTACTCTCGCGTCACGCGACAATCGCATAAGACTCGCCACCGACGAAGAGCGCCCGCAGCTAAGCTATCAGGAGGAAAACAGACGCCGCGCGGCAAATCGCGCCGGGCACAGCGAACCTCCGTCAAACGGCGAGGCCCACATGCATGTGCGTCGCGCAGGCACCGCCCGCGCCTCCTCGAAAAAAGAAAGGAGCCCATCGGCTCCTTTCCTGTATCGTGGCCTCTTTGGCGCGAGTTCGCGGCAAATCGCTTATTGTTTCGCCTAGTACACCATACCCATGGCTTCTTGCACCTCGCCAAGCGTTTTCTCGGCGACTTCGTTCGCGCGGCGATTGCCTTCATGCAACACATCTTTCACGTAGTCGAGGTCGGCCTCGAACTGGTGACGACGCTCGCGAATGGGCTCGAAGTAATTGTTCACAGCTTCGGTCGTGTATTTCTTCAGCTGGCCCGAACCGCCCATGCCAATTTCCTCGGCGATTTCCGCAGCGTCGCGACCGGTGCAAATGGCCGCCGTAGAAAGCAGGCCCGACACGCCGGGACGATTCTCAGGATCGAACGTAATCATGCGCTCGGAATCGGTCTGGCTCTTCTTGATGCGCTTGGCGGTTTCTTCAGCCGTCATGGAAATGGAAATGGCGTTGCCGTAGCTCTTCGACATCTTGCGACCGTCGAGGCCCGGAAGCAGCGGCACATCAGAGAGCAGTGCGTCAACCTCGGGGAACACCTTGCCATAACGTTTGTTGAAGCGGCGGGCAATGGTGCGAGTGAGCTCGATGTGGGGCAGCTGGTCGCGGCCAACCGGCACCACATTGCCCTTGCAGAACAGAATGTCGCATGCCTGATGAACGGGATAGGTGAGCAGAAGGCCCGTAAGCTCGTGGCCCGACGCCTCCATCTCGGCCTTCACCGTAGGGTTGCGCTGCAGCTCGGCCTCGCTCACGAGCGAGAGGAACGGAAGCATGAGCTGGTTGCACGCAGGCACTGCGGAGTGGCAGTAAATCATGGTCTTGTTCGGATCGAGGCCGCACGCCAGGTAATCCATAACCATGTTGTACACGTTGTCCTGAATATGCTCGGTGGTGTCGCGGTCGGTAATAACCTGGTAGTCGGCAATGAGCACATTGGTGCGGCAGCCCTTTTCCTGCAGCTCGACGCGGCCTTTCAGCGTGCCGAAATAGTGGCCCAAATGCAGACGCCCCGTGGGGCGATCGCCCGTGAGCATGGTGTATTTCTCGGGATGGACCTCGAGGTCGGCAGCAATTTCGTCGCTGCGCTTCGATGCCGCTTCGTAGCTTCCTTCATTGGCCATAATGGGCCCTTTCTATTCACGATTAATGAAAACGATTTATCGCCGGGCCGCGTGCCAAGGCATCGCAACCCCATCTCGAACTTTGCTATGGTACCACGACTTTCCCTGGCTCGAACGGCGACGCGCGCTCCACCATGGTATAGTTGCAGGCATGAATTCTTACACCACCATCGACGGACGCGCCGTCGCAGAAATCGAAGAGAAGAAGAGCCGCTTCATCGCAAGCCTCGCGCATGTCGAGACCGAGGAAGAAGCGCTCGCGTTTTTGGAGGAAATTCGCGCCGCTAATCGCATGGCGCGCCACAACGTGTATGCCTACGTGCTACGCGAAGGCGGCGCGGGCGCGGCTGGCCGCGTGCGCTATTCCGACGACGGCGAGCCGCAGAAAACCGCCGGCATGCCAACGCTTGAAGCGCTGCAGCATGCGGGGCTCACCGATGTGATTTGCGTGGTCACGCGCTATTTCGGCGGCGTGCTCCTGGGCACGGGCGGGCTTGTGCGCGCCTACACAGGAGCCACGCAGGCGGGTATCGAGGCCGCAACGAAAGTCGTTGTGTCGAGCTGCGTCGATATTGATGTGCGCATCGAATACCCGCTCTACGACCAAATGTCCCGCATCGCTTCCGACTGCGGCGCGAAGATGCTCGATACGCAATATGCCGAGGCCGTCACGCTCAAACTGCGCATGCTCGACGGCACCCAGCAACCCCTGCTCGATAAAATCACCGAGCTGTGTCGCGGCCAGGAACAGGTCGAAGTCAGCGGCCCCATTGACGCGATGTTTTAAAAAAGCAGGTTTGAAATAAGAGCCCATTCCAAACCTGCCAAAAATGCGAGAACCAACTTCGTCCTATAAAATCTGTTTTGCGCAGAGACGTTCATACAGAAATACGACAGGAGCCTGTCCCCTGCCGCATTTTTCATTTACTCCACGCCCAACGCTTCGGCGAGTTCGAGCCACTCGTCTTCCATGGCTTCTTTTTTCGCCTTCAGGTCATTGAGTTCGGCCTGCAGCTCGCCTAGGCGCACAAAGTCGGTCGGGTCGGCGGTGGCCATCTCGGCCTCTTTCGCCTTCACCTTATCGCCCGCCGTGCCCATTTTGCGGTTGATGCTCGCCAGGCGCTTCTTCATCTCGCGAAGCTCCTGGTTCGAATATTTCGGGGCCTCATCGGCACCTGCCGCAGTCGCGGGCGCTTCCTTGCTAACCTGACCAGCAATTTCGGCAAACGAACGCCCGCCTGAGCGCGCGGCATCGCGCTCGTCAAGAAGCTCGAGGTATTCATCTACGCCGCGCGGGCAATGGCGCAAGTGGCCGTCAATGAGCGCGAACTGGTCGTCGGTCACGCGCTCCATCAAATAACGGTCGTGCGTCACCATAACGAGCGTGCCAGCCCAGGTATCGAGCAAATCTTCCAGCACGGCGAGCATATCGGTGTCGAGGTCGTTGCCCGGCTCGTCGAGAATGAGCACATTGGGCTCTTCCAGAAGAATGAGCAGCAGCTGCAACCGGCGTTTCTGGCCGCCCGACAAATCATCGATGCGCGTGTACAAGTGCTTCGACGAAAAGCCCAAACGCTCGAGCAGCTTGGCGGGCGTGGTTTCCTTGTCATCGACCACAATGCGGCTCTTATGGCGCGAAAGCACCTCGGTCACGCGATATTTGCCCAGCTCATTCAGCTCATCAAGGCGTTGAGAAAGCACGGCGAACTTCACGGTTTTGCCGATTTTCACAAAGCCCGAGCTCGGGCGCAGCGACCCGTCGAGCACCGAAAGCAACGTGGTTTTGCCCGCGCCGTTTTCACCCAGAATGCCGTAGCGGTCGCCCGGCCCTACGTGCCAATCGATATGGTCGAGCACCGTTTTTTCGCCGAACTTCTCGGTAACGTTCGTGAATTCAACCACCTGCTTGCCCAAACGCTGCATAGCCATAGCGCGCAGCTCGAGCGTATTGCGCACAGGAGGCTCGCCCGCGATAAGCTCTTCGGCGAGCGCCACGTGGAATTTCGGCTTGGTAGAACGAGCGCGGGCGCCGCGAGAAAGCCACGCAAGCTCTTTACGCATGAGGTTTTGGCGACGTTCTTCGGTCACTCGCTCGATGCGCTCGCGTTCGACGCGCTGGAGCACATACGCAGAGTAGCCACCCTCGAACGGCTCGACCTTTCCATCGTGCACTTCCCACATACCCGTGCACACCTCGTCGAGGAACCAGCGGTCGTGCGTGACGCACAAAAGCGCACCGGAATTGCGCTGCCAGCGGCTGTTGAGATGCCGCGCGAGCCATGCAATAGCGCGAATGTCCAGGTGGTTGGTGGGCTCGTCCATCATAATGACGTCGTAGTCGCCAATGAGCAGGCGCGTAAGGTCGACCCTTCGGCGCTGTCCGCCGGAAAGCGTTCCGACCTTCGCGTTCCAATCGATGTCGGCGATGAGCTCAGAGATAATCTCGCGAATGCGGGGGTCGCTCGCCCATTCGTATTCAGGCGCGTCGCCCACCACCGAATAGCCCACGGTGGCCTCGTCAGAAAGCGCGTCGGTCTGGCCGAGCACGCCGACGGTGAGCCCGCGCGTGCGACGCACGAGCCCGTCCTCGAGCTCGATTTGCCCAGCGAGCACGCCAAGCAGCGTAGATTTTCCGTCGCCGTTTTTGCCGACGATGCCAATGCGGTCGCCCTCGTGCACGCCGAGCGTCACGTCGTCAAGCACGAGCTTTGCGGGAAATTCGAGATGGGCGCCTTCGCACCCCATAAGAAACGCCACCGATGGGTCCTTTCTTTTCGTGTAACCCGTCGATGATAGCACGCGGACGGCTTAATGCACCGAGCCGATAATCTCCACCTCAAGAAGATCGCCAACCCGCACAGGCTCGGCTCCGCCTCCCGACGGCATCATGAACAGGGCATTCGCCGCGTTTGCCGCAGGTGTGCCCCAATGGCCAGGCACCGGGCGCACTTCCAGCCGACCCTCGGCGGAAACCGACAAGTTCATGGGTTTCAGTCCAAAGAACACGTCGGTCGGCCCCGTGGCCTCGAGAGGACGGTCTTCCCCGGCAGGTTTCTTCTCTTTCTCGGACTGAATATCGGCAGCGCCGCCGCGGCGAGGGGCGGGCATTTCTCCCACAAGCGTCGCTTTTACGGTCACGGGAGCCGGATCAATCGAAAGTGCCGCGCGAATAAGCGGCCTCAGATAAAAGCCGAGCGTAACCGCCGCGCCCGCCGACGGGCCCGAGATGCCCACAATCGGCACGCCATCGACCATGGTGTACGAGCTGTGATGACCAGGACCATGGTTGGTTTGATGGCATATCATCGTGCCGATGCGCTCCATGACCTCGCACGCCCAGTCGCCCGATCCCTTCGACGAGCCCGCATTAAGCACGACGATATCCGCCATGGAGCACGCCTCGCGAATCGCCCGCTCAATAGCCGCGGGATCGTCGGGGACAACCTGCATCGGCACGAATTCGCCGCCCCATGCTTCAGTTTTCATTTTCACAACGAGGGAATTCGTCTCGATATTTTTGCCGCGCGCAACAAAAGCGCTGCCAGGAATCTGCAGTTCGTCGCCCGTAGGGATAAATGCCACGCGTGGCTTTGCAAAAACGGGCACGCTCACCACGTTGCCACCCGCAATGCGCGCCGCCACCTCGGGCGTTACCTGTTCGCCGGCATGCGCCAAAATGTCGCCCACATGCATGCGCGAACCCGCAGAACGAGTTCCGGCAAAGCGCTTCGACGGAGCCGCATCAATTTCAACATGCTGCTCATCGGCAGATACTTTCACATGCTCGATAACAATTGCCGTATCAAAGCCTTCGGGCATCGCAACGCCCGTATTGGCAAATTCCCAGTTCACGCCACGCTTCCATGCTGACGTATCGGGTATTTCCCTGCCCTCGAAATCGTCATAGCGCACCGCAATGGAGTCGAGCGCGCAGGTCAACGTATTGGGAGCATCGAACTGCGCAGCAACGTCGCGGGCAAGCACGCGCCCCTCCGCATCGGCAATGGCGACCCGCTCAATGCGCAAAGGCGATTTCTCGGAGCTGCCAACAACGCCCGCAAAACCGCTTGCTTCAAGCATGCGACGCACGGCCTCTTCGCGCGTCAGCTCAATATGGTTGGAATGATCCCTCATGTCTACCCCTTCCAAATTAAGAAGCCCGCCGCATACAGCACGCGGCGACCTCTACGGAGAGCCAGTTGCAACGCACATGGCGCAACAAACCTTATTGCCATGCCGAATGTCCTCAGTAGAGAATAAAACAAAATCGGCCCCATAGGGCCGATTGATTTACGTTATTCGGCAGGTTCGAGCACCTGTTGATACATTTCATACAAACTTGGAAGTTCGCGCTTCTGACTCACTGGCCTAAACGTTTGCTTATCAACGAGCGTAAGCACCGTTTCGCCCACCACGCAGGGCTTTTCGCGCTCGACATCTTGCCCCTTACGATACACCTCGCAGGTATACGTAGTTTTAACGGGGGTTAGTTTCGTCACCTTCGTGCGAACAAGCGCTGTGTCGCCGTAGCGCAACGGCGAGCCATATTTCAAATGCACATCAACCACAGGCGACATGAGCCCCTCCGCTTCAATGCGCGCGTAGGGATACCCGATCTTCTCGAGAAAGTCGGTACGGGCGACCTCGAAATAAAGTAGGTAATTCGCGTGGTACACCACGCCCATGGCGTCAGTTTCGGCGTAACGCACAGGAATTTCAGTTTCAACAACCATTCAAAACAACCCTTCAATCAAACCAGCGTAAACGAACAGACCAGAAAGTGACAAAAGTTGTGAATTCGGGGGCGCCATGCACCGATTTCGGCTCTATTTCAAGCCCACTGAACCCGCAAAACGCCCCGAGCCGACCATCTGAGCTCAGAAATGCAAGGTATAAATTGCATTTGCGATAAACGCGACAAGCATCAAAGCACGTTGCTCCCCCGAATTCGCAACTTTTGTCACTTTTCGCGGGTTTCATTTACGCAAAAGCGGCCGAGAGCACTCCAGCCCTCGGCCGCACCAATCATTACAACGTGCCCAAATCGTAAGGCGTGGTCTGATACACGTAGTAGTTCAGCCAATTCGTGTAAATAAGCTGCCCCTCGGCGCGCCAGCTCACAATGGGATCCTGCGAGGGGTCGTCATCGGGGTAGTAGTTCTTGGGCACCTTAATATCAATGCCCTTGGCAACATCGCGGTCGTACTCAAGCTTGAGAGTGTCGCGATCGTATTCAGGATGGCCGAACACGAAGAAATGCTTGGAGTCGATGCTCTTGGCAATCGAAACGCCGCACTCATCGGAATACGAAATAACCTCGAGTTTTTGATTGGCGACGATATCTTCGTAGCGCGTCTCGGAGTTGCGCGAGTGGGGCATCATGGAAACGTCGTTGAACCCACGAACCAGGGGAGACGAAGGCTTAATCAGGCGATTCTCGAAAACGCCGAAGCACTTCTCGGAGAGGTTGTGTTTGGGCACGCCGTAATGGTGATACAGCGCGGCCTGCGCGCCCCAGCATACATGGAACACGCTGTGGACATTGGTGAGGCTCCAGTCCATGATCTCGACAAGCTCGGGCCAGTAGTCCACGCTTTCGAAGTCGAGCGTTTCCACGGGCGCGCCCGTGATAATCATACCGTCGTAACGAAGGTCGCGCACCTGGTCAAACGTACGATAGAACGTCTCGAGGTGATCGGCCGACACGTTTTTGGATTTATGGCTCGCGATGCGAAGCAAATCGACCTCAATTTGCAGCGGGGTGTTCGACAGTTTGCGCATGATTTGCGTCTCGGTGACGATTTTGGTGGGCATGAGGTTGAGCAGCAGCACGCGCAACGGACGAATATCCTGATGCATCGCTCGGTGCTCCGTCATGACGAAGATATTCTCCCCTTCCAGAATAGAAGTGGCCGGCAGGGCATCGGGAATTCGAATGGGCATGGCATGCTCCTTACATATATGGGTAAGCGGACCCACCGCTTGTTAAACCGTCTGCCATTGTAGCGCTATGTTAACCAGGGCAATAAGGCGGAATGCCATCACAAGCAAGAAAATTGCAACGGTCACGCACCGCATGTCGGCAAAAGTAGCAAGGCAATGGTTTGATATGCCCAAGCGATGGGCAATGGCCCTGAGCCAAAAGGCGCTTTGAGAGCCATCGATCTCACGACCTCGCGCTTTGTGGGTCGGTGGCGCCAGTGCGCCTGGAGCCCAAAAGGCGCTTTGAGAGCCATCGACTTCACGGCCGTGTTTTATCTCATGGGTCCGCTTTATCAACGAAAAACGAAACCAACGTGCCCGCAATATAAACAGGGCAACACGCCCATAGGCCAGCTGAATCGCCAATACGCGTCGCACTCTTTGATTCGTGCGTTCTTTTGTCTCACGCAAGAAACACTTATTACCCGCAGGTATTGAGGTTTATACTTTTTCGCACCATACATTGCGCCGCGCCAATGAGCGGCACACCTGAAGGAGGCAACGCTATGACCGAACTCGGTACTACATGCGTGCAAGGCGGCTACCATCCCGGCGACGCCGAACCGCGCCAGGTTCCCATTTACCAGTCGACCACTTGGAAATATGACACCTCGGAGCACATGGGCAAGCTTTTCGATTTGGAAGAATCGGGCTATTTCTACAGCCGTTTGCAGAACCCCACGTGCGACCTCGTTGCCGCGAAAATCGCCGAAATGGAAGGCGGCGCGGCGGCTATGCTCACCAGCTCTGGCATGGCAGCAAACTTCCTGGCCATCTTCAACGTGGCTGGTATGGGCGACCATGTGGTTGCGAGCTCGGCCATTTACGGCGGCACGTATAACCTGCTTGCCCACACCATGGGTCGCATGGGCCTGAGCTGCACGTTCGTCGCTCCCGACTGCACCGACGAAGAGCTCGAGGCAGCCTTTAAGCCCAACACCAAGCTCGTGTTCGGAGAGACGATCGCCAACCCCGCGCTCGCCGTACTCGACATCGAACGCTTCGCAAACGCCGCGCATGCGCATGGCGTGCCGCTCATGGTTGACAATACCTTCCCCACGCCCGTGAATTGCCGCCCCATCGAATGGGGCGCCGACATCGTGACGCACTCCACCACCAAGTACATGGACGGCCATGCAGCCTATATTGGCGGCGCGATCGTTGACGCCGGCAAATTCGACTGGATGGCGCACGCCGACAAATTCCCCGGCCTCACCACGCCCGACGAAAGCTACCATGGCGTCACGTATGCGGAAAAGTTCGGCCTGGAGGGCGCATTCATCACCAAAGCAACTGCCCAGCTGATGCGCGACTTGGGTCCCATGCAGAACCCGCAAGCGGCGTTTTTCCTGAACAGCTCGCTGGAAAGCCTGCATGTTCGCATGCCTCAGCACTGCAAGAACGGCCTGGCCATGGCCGAATTCTTGAAGAACCATCCGAAAATTCGCTTCGTGAGCTATCCGGGGCTTGAGGGCGACAAATACTACGACCTGGCGCAGAAATACATGCCGAATGGCACCTGCGGCGTAGTGAGCTTCGGCTTCACCGGCGGACGCGCAGCCGCCGAGCAGTTCATGAAGAGCCTGAAGCTGGCACAAATCGCCACGCATGTGGCCGACGCGCGTACATGCTGCTTGCACCCCGCCAACGCCACGCATCGCCAAATGAACGATGCCGAGCTTGAAGCGTGCGGCATTAGCCCCGACATGGTACGTCTGAGCTGCGGTTTGGAAGCGACCGACGATTTGATCGCCGACATCGCCCAGGCCCTTGATACGATTTAATGCAGAAGCGCCGCTGGATGGTTCCAGCGGCGCTTTCTTGCTTCCCTCCGCGGACGGCCTCGGCGGCATGGCCCGCAAAAGCCACGGCTCGCTACCGTTCGCTTCGCTCACTATGCGCCCGCCTGGCCTCGTTTAGCTTTTATATGAAAAGCAAATTTGAACTCGGACGACCTTTGCGGGCCATGCCGCCGAGGCCGTCCGCTTCATCATCGCGGTTCGGGCGTCGGTCGGAGCGGTCTTCGGGGTCGTCGGTGCTCATTCTTGCTCTTCATTCCAAAATGAAGCACCGCCAGGGCGGCGCATAGCGAGCCGAAGGCGAACGGTAGCCGATCGTGGCCCCAAAGATCGCCCCGCCCGACGCCCGAACCACCCGCGATCCGCGTTACACAATCCCAAACGCCAGGCAGCTTGCGTGGATGCAGAAGGCCACCACCCAGGCGACGGCGCACTGAGCCACTACCAACTTGAGCGCCGTGCGGCCGTTCGTTTCCTTTTTCACCGTTGCGATGGCCGCAACACACGGCGTGTACAGCAACGTGAACACAAGGAACGTATACGCCGTCGCGGGCGTGAAAATAGTGGGCAGCAAGCTCACATCGCCGCCAAGAAGCACCGTGAGCGTAGACACGACGCTCTCTTTCGCCATGAAGCCCGTGAGCAGCGCCGTCGATGCCCGCCAATCGCCAAAACCGAGCGGCGCGAACAGCGGCGCGAGTACTCCACCAATGGCCGCAAGCATGCTTGAATCGGGCGATTCCGCCACGGTCAATCCGGCATCGAACGTCTGCAGGAACCATACGATGAGCGTGGCAAGGAACACCACCGTAAACGCCTTTTGAATAAAGCCCTTCGCCTTATCCCACACAAGACGCGCAACGCTTTTCGCGCTCGGCAAACGATAATTCGGCAGCTCCATCACGAACGGCACGGGCTCGCCGTGGAATTTCAACCGCTTCAACGCGAGCGCATACAGCACGCCGACCACCATGCCAAGCAGGTACAGCGAAAGCACCACCCACCCGCGCGCGGCAGGTTCGAACAACGCGGCCGCAATGAAGCCATAAATCGGCAGCTTCGCCGAACAGCTCATGAACGGCACGAGCAGTATCGTCATTTTGCGGTCGCGCTCGCTCGAGAGGGTGCGCGCCGACATAATGGCCGGAACCGAGCAGCCAAAGCCCATAAGCATCGGAACGAAGCTGCGTCCCGAAAGGCCCAGGCGGCGCAGCGGTTTGTCCATCACGAACGCCACGCGGGCCATGTAACCCGAGTCTTCCAGAATCGACAGGAAGAAAAACAGCGTGACAATCGTCGGCAAAAAGCCAATCACGGCGCCCACACCGCCGCATACGCCATCGGTTACAAGCGAGCACAGCATGGGCGCCACTTCGGCAGCCGCGAGCGCATCGCCAATTGCGGCGATCACCATATCGATACCCTGCTGCAGCCAGTCGGACAAAAACGCGCCGAGCCAGCTGAATGTCATAAGGAACACGAATGCCATAATCAAAATGAAGCACGGAATAGCCGTAAAGCGCCCCGTAAGAATGCGGTCCGCGGCGACCGAACGCTTATGCTCGCGGCTCTCGTGAGGGCGCACTACCGTGGCAGCGCACAAACGCTCGATGAACGAGAATCGCATATTCGCCATTGCGGCTTCACGATCGAGCCCGCCTCCCTGCTCGAGTGCGCCGACGAGCTGATTGAGCGCGGCATTTTCCGCCGCAGGCAGCGCGAGCGAGCGCTCGATAAGCGGGTCGCCCTCCACCATTTTCGTCGCCGCAAAGCGAAGCGGCAACCCAACCTTGCGCGCAGCGGGCTCGAGCACGTGCATAAGCGCATGAATGCAGCGGTGAACCTCGCCAAGCGGGTCGCCTTCCGCCGTATCGGCGGGGCAGAAATCAACGCGCTTGGGAACCTCGCGATTGAGCGCGACATGCATTGCATGGTCGATAAGCTCGTCGATGCCTTCGTTTTTCACCGCAGAAATCGGCACCACGGGAATGCCAAGCGCAGCCTCGAGCTCGTTGATGCGCACCGAGCCGCCGTTGGCGCGAAGCTCGTCCATCATGTTCAGCGCAAGCACCATAGGAATATTGAGCTCCATGAGCTGCAGCGTGAGATAAAGATTGCGTTCGATATTGGTCGCGTCAACGATATTGATAATGGCCGTAGGCTTCTCATCGATGAGGAAATCGCGCGTGACCACCTCTTCGCTCGAGTAGGGCGATAGCGAATACACGCCCGGAAGGTCGACCACGGAAGCCTCGGGATGGCGGCGCAGTTGGCCCTCTTTCTTATCAACCGTCACGCCGGGAAAATTGCCTACGTGCTGATTTGCGCCCGTGAGTTGGTTGAAGAGCGTGGTTTTACCGCAATTCTGGTTGCCCGCCAGGGCAAACGTTATGGGCTGTCCCTTCGCGATAGGCGCGCCGACATTGCGCACGCCCTCGTCGCCCGCGGCGCCCGCCTCGCCAATACCCGGGTGCCCCGCCGCAACGAGCGGCGCAACGTGCGTAGCATCGCGAGAAGACGCGGGGAGTGCGTCAACGGGCGTTATTGCCACCTGTTGGGCATCGGAAACGCGCAAAGTGAGCTCGTAGCCGCGCAGCTCCACCTGCAGCGGATCGCCCATAGGGGCTACTTTGCGAAGCCGCACGCCCACCCCGGGCGTAAGCCCCATATCAAGTAAATGACGGCGCAACTCGCCCGAACCTCGCACCTCATCGATCACCGCGCACGAGCCCACCTCGAGCGCATCAAGCGCCATGCTTGCCTTACCGTCTTCGCCCACGTTCAACATCTCCTGTTTTTCGTTAACGTAGGGTATCTTTACGCACGACAATCGAGTAACGCAAGGGTGACTTACAGTTTATGGAGAGGGTTGGACAATCCCCAAATAGCTACTGAAGACGCCCAGCGTCCATTATTGGCCCCTCGGTTCTTCAGCCATGCTAAACCTTTCTATCCAGTATGGTTATAGGAAATATGGATATCGCACCATGGTGTTTCCATATTTGCGCCGTTCGCCGACGATAAACGGCCACACGCGCCTATAATTGCCCGAAACACTTCGCACCACGCAGGACAGAAAGGGTCGCGCATGTCCAAACCAATCAACGATCGCAAAGTTGCCATCATCGGATGCGGGTTCGTAGGCTCATCGAGCGCATTCGCGCTCATGCAGGGCGGCCTGTTCAGCGAAATCGTGCTCGTCGACGTCGACCGAAACCGCGCCGAAGGCGAGGCGCTCGACATTAGCCACGGCATGCCATTCGCCCACCCCTGCAAGATTTACGCCGGCGACTACACCGACATCGTCGATGCCGCAATTATTGTGATTACCGCAGGCGCGAACCAAAAGCCGGGCGAGACGCGCCTCGACCTGGTCCAGAAAAACGTCGCCATCTTCAAGACCATCATTCCCCAGATTAGCGAGCAAAACTACCAAGGCATCATTTTGGTTGTGAGCAACCCCGTCGACATTCTGACCTACGTCACGCTCAAGCTTTCGGGAATGCCGGCGACCCGCGTTCTTGGCAGCGGCACTGTGCTCGACTCGGCGCGCTTCAAGTACATCCTGGGCGAACACTTGAGCGTCGACCCGCGTAACGTGCACGCACGCATCGTGGGCGAGCACGGCGATTCCGAGGTCGCCGTGTGGTCGACTGCGAACATTTCGGGCATTCCGATTCACGATTTCTGCGAGTTGCGCGGCCATTACGACCACGAGGCGGCTATGAAACGCATCGCGGAAGACGTGAAGAACTCCGCTTACGAAATCATCGAGAAGAAGCATGCGACGTATTACGGCATCGCGATGACGGTGAAGCGTATTTGCGAAGCCATTGCGCGCGACGAGAAGACCATTATTCCCGTATCGAATTACCAGAACGGCGAATATGGACTGGACGACGTGGTGCTCTCCATGCCCGCCATTGTGGGCCGCGGCGGCGTCGAGTACAAAGTGCCTGCGCCGTTCAACGCGCAAGAGCTCGCCCAGCTGCATGAATCGGCGAAGACGATGAAGGAAGTCATCGAAACGCTGGACCTGTAGGCCCTCATTGATGCATGGGGCGGGCTCGCTGCGTCCCATGCATCCGCCTATTTCGCTGCCCGCTTTCTCGCTCGCCTGTCTCATCTGTGGAAACCTCGCGCTTTCGTTGCGGGCGTTGCCTGTTTGTCAAATCGTCGCAAAGTTTCCTTCAAGCAGCTCGCGTATGCTGGGTAGCATGATGACTGAAACGATACAGAATGCAGACTTGTCCATCCTGCACACCATTCAGGAGGCTGCAAGCCCCGCTTTGGACGCGTTCATGGTCGGCTTCACCACGCTCGGCGAATTCGGGGCTTTATGGGCGATTGTCGGCGCAACGATGATCGCCCTCAACAAACACCGAACGTTCGGCATCGCGATTTTCGTGGCGGTCGGACTCGCCTTCGTGATTGGCGACATCGGACTGAAAAACATCATCGAGCGTCCGCGACCTTTCCTGGTCGACCCCATGCTCGAAACATCGCTCATTTCGCTGCCCGGCAGCTTCTCGTGCCCATCGGGCCACACGTCGTCGTCATTCGCCGCGGCGACCGTGATATGTCTCGCGCCGCTCGCGCATCGATGGCTGAAGCCCATCGCTGTCGTGGCCGCCATGGCCATCGCATTCTCGCGCCTCTATTTAGCCGTGCACAACCCCACCGACGTGGCTCTGGGCGCGTTGCTCGGCATCGCTTGCGGATGCATCGCCGTATTTGCCGTGAAGAAAATTGGTGCACGCATAAAAACGAGATCGAACACGCGCCATCCCTCATAAGCAAAACGCCCGAAAACAAAGAAGCCGCCACTCGCAACGAACGAGCCACGGCTTCTTTCATTTGGGCTTCGCAATGCTAAAAGCCCCACATTTTCACTTCGGGTTCGAGCGCAACGCCGAATTTCTCCTTCACCGTTGCCTGTACGTCAGCGATAAGCTGGCGCACGTCAGCAGCGGTTGCACCCCCGGCATTAACTACGAATCCAGTGTGCTTTTCCGACACCTGCGCGCCGCCTACCTTATAGCCGCGCAAGCCGGCATCTTGAATGAGCTTGCCCGCGAAATAGCCTTCAGGACGCTTGAACGTGGAGCCAGCACTTGGCATTTCGAGCGGCTGCTTTTCCACGCGACGCGTGTGGAAATCGTCCATGCGCGCCTGGATATCGGCCTGCGCATCGGGCGAAAGCTCGAGCGTAGCCTCAACTACCACATAGCCGGCATCGGCCATCATGGAATGGCGATAGCCCCATTGCGCCTGCTCATGTGTTACTTCAACAATCTCACCTTCGGGCGAAACACACTTCAGAGACACGGCCGCAGTAGAAAAATCGCCCACATAGGCGCCTGCGTTCATGATGGCCGCACCGCCAATGGTTCCCGGAATGCCTTCGGCGAATTCATAGCCCGCCAAACCAGCCGCGCACGCCGCTTTGGCAACCGAAAGATTGGTGGCACCCGCCTGCGCGATCACGCGATTGCCCTCCACGCGCACTTCGCTCAAATTTTCGGCCACGCGCATCACGACGCACGCGAGACCCCCATCGGCAATAAGCAAGTCGCTTCCCAGGCCAATGACGCGCATCGGGGCTTCAGCTTGGCCGCACGCGCGAACCACTTCGGCAACCTGCTCGGCCGATTGGGGCGACACCATAACCGCCGCAGGACCGCCAATGCGAAACGTCACATGCGCAGCCATGGGCTCGTTGACGCTCACATTTTCGGCGCCAACGACTTCACAGAGCGTATCGAGAAGCGCCTGGCTCGGCGTCCATTTCTGTTCGGGCATACGAACCTCCTTGTCGAGGGTGCGTTCACTTCTTCAAAGGGCACGTCTTCAAGCGCGCAACCAATCATTCAATGTCTGCGAATCATTGTAGCGGCATTGGCGCAGACGCGTCGAAGTTCGCCGAAAACGCACCGCCAGACGCAAGCCTGTTAAACGCTACGAGCATTTAGCGGGTGAGGGCTGCGCCGATAACCTCTCGCAAACTTTTTCGGATTTCTTATTGACACCGCAAAAAGCGCAGCGGTATAGTCCCTGCCAACGAAATACCAATCTTCAGGGCGGGGTGAAATTCCCCACCGGTGGTTACAGCCCACGAGCCGCAAGGTTGATTCGGTGAAACTCCGAAGCCGACAGTACAGTCTGGATGAAAGAAGATTGCACCACGCGGCAGCGCGCCGCGCACCAGTGCATTTGCAAGCCCTGAAACGTTCGCGTTTCAGGGCTTTTTGCATTGGCGGGATTTCGGGAGTTTGGACTCGCGAGAGCCGAGCGACACGGGGCGCCTATCGCCCACCCGCTCCAGCCCCACGCGAGCCGATTGACCATCGGTTTCGGCATCATGCGGCATCGGCGCTCGCGCGTCGAAAACCGCAAGCCGCAAGCTCCTTCCTTCTGCAAGCGCCCTGATACGAGGCATAAGCAGGAGGCAGTTGTGGCACACAGCCAAGCCGATATCGAATACATGCGCCGAGCCGTCGAGCTCGCTCGCCGCGGCACGGGATTCACGAATCCCAACCCGCTCGTAGGCGCCGTGCTCGTGCGCGATGGCGAAATTATCGCGGAGGGCTGGCACGCGCGCTGCGGCGGACCGCATGCAGAACGCGCCGCGCTCGCCGACTGCCGCGCTCACGGCATCTCGCCCGAAGGCGCAACCCTCTACGTAACCCTCGAACCCTGTTGTCACACCGGCAAGCAGCCCCCGTGCACCGAGGCCGTCATTGAAGCAGGCATCGCACGCGTCGTCGTAGGGTCAGCCGACCCCAACCCCCTCGTCGCAGGTCATGGTTGCGAGCAACTTCGCGCAGCCGGCATCGAAGTCGACGAAGGCATCGCGCAAGCGGAATGCGACGCCCTCAACCCCATCTTCTTCCATTTCATCACACACAACACGCCCTACGTCACGCTGAAATACGCCATGACGCTCGACGGCAAAATCGCCACGAAAACCGGCGCTTCGCGCTGGATTACCGGCACCGCCGCACGCAAGCGCGTGCACCTCGAGCGACTGAAGCATGCGGCAATCATGGTTGGCGTTGGCACCGTGCTCGCCGACGACCCGCAACTCACCTGTCGAATCGAAGGCGGGCGCAACCCTTTGCGCATCATATGCGACTCCCGCCTGCGCACACCCGCAACCTCGGCGATTGCCCAAACCGCCCGCGAGGTGCCGACGATTATCGCTTGCGCCCCCAGCGCATCGGACGCCCGCGCTTGCGAACTTGAGCAAACCGGCTGCGAAATCGTGCGCATCTCCGCTCGCGACGGGCGCATCGATTTGCGCCAACTCATGAATACCCTCGGCGCACGCGGCATCGACAGCGTCTTTATCGAAGGCGGCGCCACGCTCGCCGCTGCCGCCCTTGAGGCAGGCATCGTGCGCCACGTGCAGGCCTTCATCGCGCCGAAGCTTTTCGCAGGAGCCGAAGCGCCTTCTCCGCTCGGGGGCTCGGGAATCGACACGCCCAGCCAAGCGTGGACGCTTTCCGAAACCACCATCGAGAAGCTCGGCGACGACATGCTCATCGAGGGAGACCTCGTAACGCCCAAAAACGCTTCCGGCAAATTCGGCGCGAACGACGAACAGCCCGCCCCGCAGGCATCCGACGCGAGCAAGGAGGACGCATGTTCACAGGACTAGTTGAAACCGTGGGCCGCGTGCGAGCCATACAGCGCGGCGCGGCGAGCTCGGTGCTCTCCATCGAAGCGCCGGCGATTATGCAAGGCGTGCGCATCGGTGATAGCATCGCCACCAACGGCGTGTGCCTCACCGCAACACGCGTGGACGACACAGGCTTTTGCGCCGACGTGATGCATGAGACGCTGCGCCGCTCTTCGCTCGGCGCGCTGAGCGCCGGCAGCCCGGTGAACCTCGAACGAGCGATGCCCGCCAATGGGCGCTTCGGCGGCCACATCGTGTCGGGTCACATCGACGGCACGGGACGCATCGCTTCCACAAGGCGCGACGACGTTGCCGTGTGGTACGACATCGAGGCGCCCGAGGCCATCACCCGCTACGTCGTCGAGAAAGGCTCCATTGCCATTGACGGCGTAAGCCTCACCGTGGCGCGCGTTTCCGAAAACGGCTTCTCGATCTCAATGATTCCCCACACCGCCGACGTAACCGCGCTTGGGCGCAAGCGGGCGGGAGACATCGTGAACCTGGAATGCGACGTCATCGGCAAATACGTCGAACGGCTTCTCTGCTCAGGTCGGGCGAGCCCCACCGCCGCGACGAGCGCGACCGCCAATGCGAGCTCGAAGCCTTCAACGCTCACCGCCGATTTCCTCGCAAGCAACGGCTTCTTCTAGAACCGCCACACCACTTCGGCAAACCGAAAGGAACCTCCCATGATCGAATACTCCACCATCGAGCACGCGCTTGACGAGCTGCGCGCCGGCCGCCTCATCATGTGCACCGACGATCCCGACCGCGAAAACGAAGGCGACCTCATTTGCGCGGCGCAGTTCGCAACCACCGAGAACATCAATTTCATGGCGACGCACGCCAAAGGCCTCATCTGCATGCCCATGAACGACGAATACATCGCCAAACTCGCGCTGCCGCAAATGGTCTCGCGCAACACCGACAACCACGAAACGGCGTTCACCGTGTCGATTGACCACGTCGACACGACCACGGGCATTTCCGCAGCCGAACGTTCCATAACAGCCATGAAGTGCGTCGAGCCCGATGCTCAACCGCAAGATTTCCGCCGTCCGGGACACATGTTCCCCCTGCTCGCCAAAGCGGGCGGCGTGCTCGAGCGCAATGGGCACACCGAAGCGACCGTCGATTTGTGCCGCCTCGCCGGCCTTGAGCAGTGCGGCCTGTGCTGCGAAATTATGCGCGACGACGGCACCATGATGCGCGCAAGCGAGCTCGCCGAGAAAGCCAAGGAATGGGGCTTGGCGTTCATCACGATCAAAGACCTTCAGGAATACCGCAAAACGCATGACCATCTCGTCGAGGCCGTCGCGGCAGCGAAAATGCCGACCGCATACGGCACGTTCGTCGCACATGGCTTCCGCAACACGCTCAACGGCGAGCACCATGTGGCGCTTGTGAAGGGCGACATCGGCGACGGCGAAAACGTGCTTGTACGCGTGCATTCCGAATGCCTCACTGGCGACGCGTTCGGATCGCTTCGCTGCGACTGCGGCGAACAGCTCGCGGCGAGCATGCGCCAAATCGAGCATGAGGGGCGCGGCGTGGTTTTGTACATGCGCCAAGAAGGTCGCGGCATTGGCCTTCTGAACAAGCTGCGCGCCTACGAGCTGCAAGACCAGGGCATGGACACGCTCGACGCGAACCTGGCGCTCGGCTTCCCCGCCGATGCGCGCGAATACTACATCGGCGCCCAAATTCTGCGTGACCTCGGCGTGAAGAGCATGCGACTGCTCACCAACAACCCCGACAAGATTTACCAGCTTTCGGACTACGGCCTCACTATCGCCGAACGCGTGCCTATCGAGATTGCACCAACGGAATGCGACAAGCATTACCTGGAAACGAAACGTGACCGCATGGGCCACATACTCACCGTCTAATTAAAGAAACCCCAGATAAACGACCATAAAGAAAGGCAGCACACCATGAAACTCTACGAAGGCAAAGTCGTATCGGAAGACATCAAAATCGGCATCGTCGCAGCCCGCTTCAACGAATTCATCGTTTCGAAGCTCGTTTCGGGCGCACAGGACGCGCTCGTGCGCCACGGTGTTGCCGACGAAGACATCGCCCTGGCATGGGTGCCAGGCGCCTTTGAGATTCCCCTCGCCGCAAAGCGCATGGCGGAAAGCGGAAAATACGACGCCGTCATCACCTTGGGCGCCGTGATTCGCGGAGCCACGAGCCACTACGATTTCGTGTGCTCCGAAGTTTCCAAGGGTGTAGCGAACGTCGCCCTCGGCGCTGACATTCCCGTGATGTTCGGCGTGCTCACCACCGACACCATTGAACAGGCAATCGAGCGCGCCGGCACGAAAGCGGGCAACAAGGGCGCCGAATGCGCGCAAGGCGCCATTGAAATGGTGAATCTGCTTCGCGAAATGGCATAAAAGCCACAAGCCGTGCCTCCCCGTGCCGAAGGGCGCGCATCGGAGGCACGCTCGGCTATCGCTCGCGATGCGCCTCGCTGGCTGCGTTTCACTTCGGAATAAGAGGAATGTGAACGCAGGCACCCATTACAGTTTGAGGTAAGCCACCGATGAACTTCGGTGGCGAGCATTCGGCGCATTGCCTACGATACGGGCAAGCCCCGAGGGGCCGCCGATCGGGCGC